>NZ_JBFUIQ010000004.1:0-120459 GCF_056401795.1 Peribacillus sp. P4_D6 | reverse complement strand
ACCATGATCTTGGTTGATTTCCTTCAATGCCCCTTCTTCCTGGGCAATGACCACCCAGCCTCTCGTCTCATCATTGAACGTAATGGGGGATTTGACGACATATACTTTGTTGTCGGAAATCYTGACCTTCTGGACCAAATCCGTATTTTTCATGATGACGTCCGGGAGTTTATTTTCATCCGGATCGATATACAACTGCGGCATCGTATATATGATGGTGGCATCGGGATCGACGATATAGATGATTGGCTGTTGATTCAGATGGAGGATTTTCTCCCGTTCCTCAACAATTTCCGAAAGGATCGGGCCAACGACAATCTGGCCATTTTCCTTTATCGCCCGATCGGATGTTTCATCCGCTAAGTACTTTAGAAGGCTGAGCCTATATTCCAAAGCCGTTTTTTCCATCCACCATAAGGAAAAAACAGATAATAATATCAAACCGGAAATCAAGGTCAATACGTATCTCTTTGTCCAATAGCGTTGTAAAGTGGTTCTTTTTTTAGTTTTCATAGACACTCAATTGATACCCCAATCCACGCAATGTTTTTATTTCCCCCTCAGTTACCGGCCATGCATCTATCGCCTTCCTGATACGTTTGATCGCCAGGTCCACCGCACGGTCACTGCCGTCATAATCCATGCCCCACACCTGGTCGAGCAGCTGTTCCCTCGTGAAAATTTGATTAGGGTGCTTAGCGAAAAAAACGAGAAGAGACAAATCACGCGGCGTCAAGTTTATCTCTTCCCCATTCAAATGCACCATATATGACAGATCATCGATGATTAAACTCCCAAACTCGTGTACATGACCATCTTCCGTAACAACCGATGATGATCTTCTTAAAACGGCATGCACCCGTGCCACGACTTCTTCAGCAACGAAGGGTTTGGAGATGTAATCATCCGCACCTGACTTAAATCCCGATAATCTGTAATCGACATCTGTCAGTGCAGTCAACATGATAACCGGACATGTATCGCCCTCCCGAATTTCCTTCAATATATCCCAGCCTTCCTTACCCGGCAGCATGACATCCAGCAGGACAAGATCTGGCTTCGTTTCTTCAAACACTGGAATGGCCTTTAGCCCATCGTAAACTTGGACTACATCAAAACCTTCCCGCTCCAAATATGCTTTCAATACCATCGATATGGCAATTTCATCTTCTACTACAAGAATTTTTTTCATATATGGATTCCTCCTTCCTGAATTATAGTGGAATTATTTTGTATATGCTAACTATAAAAAAACACCAAGCCTTTTCCCTCAATTTTACCCTTTTTATGTGTCAGGATTATGTTCTCAGTAAAATTAACCGGTGTTTTCACTTCGTAACTTTGTGTAAGTGATCTCGATTCATTTTAACAGGATTGCCGCTATGTGATCGTAAAAATCATACAGAAAAATCATGAGCTCCTCATTACACTCTAAAGAGGCTGGCTCAAAACTGAGCCAGCCTTTTCAATTACATGTCTCGTGTGGATTGGGACAGCCCGCTTCCTGCCTTTCCACTTGGATCGTACTATGTTCAATTCCAAACTGATCATGAAGTAGTTTTTGCGCTTCTGCTAAAACTGAATCGTGATTACCGTTCTCATCTATGACAACATGGCAGCTCATTGTCAAAAAACCAGAAGTGATCGTCCAGATATGGAGATCATGGACATCGGATACACCGTCCAATTTTACCAAGGATGCTTTCACTTCATCCATATCGACTTGATCTGGTGTGCCCTCCATCAAGATATGGAAAGAATCCCTCATTACCCTAAAACCGCTGATAATAATTAAAATCGCGACTATGACGCTCGCAATCGGATCTGCAATTCCCCAATCGAAAAAATAAATCAAGAGTGCGGCCGCAATGGCACCCACAGATCCAAGCATATCACCAATGACATGTAAAAAAGCACTTCGCACATTCAGATTGTCTTCCTTATCTCCGCTCATTAAAATCCAGGCGGCAATGACATTAACAAGTAAGCCAATGATTGAAATCATTAGCATTCCCATGCTTTGAACCTCAGGAGGATCCAGGAACCTCTTAATTGCCTCAAAGAAAATGAATACGGATATGACGATCAATGTCAATCCATTCAAGCAAGCAGCAATGATCTCAAACCGTTTATACCCAAACGATTTGGACGATGTCGCTTTCCTTTCCCCCAACCTTATCGCTGTATAACTAAGCCCTAATGCTGCCGCATCGCTAAGCATGTGACCTGCATCCGACAGTAAAGCCAGACTATTTGTCAAGAATCCCCCAATGACCTCTACTATCATAAATGTGGAGATTAATAAGAAAGATGCCAACAATGCTTTTTTATTGTTAGAATGGTGGTGTCCGTGCCCATGATCATGGGAGTGACCATGATGATGTCCCATGCCATCCCTCCTCTCGATTTGAAACTTATATATAGTATGGGATAAATCCAGAATGGTTTCAAATGATTCACTTCAGGGATTCACTGGCTGCAAAAAGAGCGATCAAACGGGCAGGAAGTGATTTTTTACTAAAAATAAAAATCGGACTTCAACCAATTCAAAGTAAAAATAAACGCTACAGACATTTCCTGCAGCGTTTTCCCCGTTTATTTTTCCTCTTGCATCGTATCATCGACAATGGCATACAGATCCTTATTAAACAATTCATCATTACAGACAAGACTATGCCGTTCCATCTCTTCCTGCTCTTGAATTACCTGTTCATTTTCCTTCATGACCTACCTCCAGCTTCATATTGTTTGCCTATTAGCGTATCCGCAGGCATGTACCTTTATGCTCAACATTTCCCCAACCTTCATCTTTTATAAACGTCTTAGGCCTGCTGCCCGCCATGGAAGGCACGTATAATGAATTCATGCTCTGGAACTTGTAAGCTTTGGTACGATGACAGGAACGATGTATTATCATAGGCCACTTTTTCAAGCTTTACCTGAATACCCGCATTTTCAATTGAAACAATGGCATAAGGAGCAACTGGTTCACCATTACAGCCAAGAGAACCAGGGTTCAGGAATATCGTTCGGTCATTTTTATAAAGGTGGATAGGATGATGGTGTCCGAATCCTATTAAATCGTGATGCTGATCTTTGAAAAGCATTTCCAAGTTATTTAAACTCGGTTCAACGATTTTACTATATGGATTTTGGCTTATGTGCTCATCCAATTTCTTCGGTTCCATGTGATAATGGGTGAAGTAAACGGAGTGATCATTAATGATATGATGTATGGTTCGAGGCAATTTTCCCAATTCATTTATGAATTTCCGCTGCATCCTTTCAGCTATCCATTCATGATGCTCCTTAACAKGAATATGTCCGTCCGGATGCGGCTCCCCGTTAATGATGGCCAGGACAGCTTCATCATGATTTCCAGTTATCATCGATAAATCATTTCTTGAAAATAAAAGTTCAAGGACTTCATTTGTATCCGGGCCAATCCCAACCATATCTCCCAAACAATAGAGACGATCTATTTCTTCCCTTTGATCAATATCCCTAAGGACGGCTTTTAACGCTGAAGCATTACCATGCACATCCGTTATAATGGCAACTTTCATGACTTAATTCAGCTCCCTTCCTCCACAATCCACATGGTATATTATAACATTCAAAACGAAATCAAAAAAATATTCGGGCTTAATCCCTTGGTTTGCCCACGCCCATTTTTTATGAATAAGCAAACACTTCGGCCTAGAATACATAGTATGAAGTATTCCCGGTAAAGATGTTTTGCTAGGTATGTAATTCATAATATATATGAGGAGGAAATCAAATGGGTGGAAATGGTAACGAATGTTGTGGCGGCGGTTTCGATAACGGATTCGCATTGCTGATCGTATTATTCATCTTGCTGATCATCATTGGATGCAGTTGGGGATTCGGCGGCGGCTTCGGCGGATGCTGCTAATAATGACATAAATCAAAAAGGCGCCTGTTCATGGCGCCTTTTTTGTTATGGATTGACTTTTATTTTTTCTCTTTGCTTTTGTTTTCGAGTCTTCATGATGAACCAAATGACTATAAGTGCAATGGGGATAAGCAAGAAATTCGCATATTGTGAAAAGATGGCTCCCGCCTGCTCCCATCTAGATCCTAACTTAAACCCTAAATAAACATAAACGCTTGTAACAGGAAGCATCGCCATATAGGTATATAAGATGAATTTCCAAATATTCATTTTCAATATTCCACATGGCAGCGACACGGCGGTACGAATACCTGGTACAAACCGTCCAAAGAAGGCAATTCCCCCACCATACCTTTCAAAGAAGCGGTCAGCTTTGTTCAACTGCTCATCTTTGATTAAAAAGTATTTTCCGAACTTTAATACAAGCGGCCTCCCGCCATACTTGCCTAAGGCATAAAGCGTCAATGGTCCCGTTACCCCACCAAGCGAACCGGCAAGGATAGTCAAGTATAAATTCAAATCACCTTGATAAACCCAGTATCCTGCCAGTGGCAAAACTATTTCAGCAGGAATGAATTCAAAAGTCAAAGCTAGTAAAACACCGAAATAAGATAAAGATTTAAACGCTTCAATCATATCCATTATTAAAGTTTCCATTGAGGTTTCCCCTTTTCTAACTTTTATTACATATAAAAAGGAGTGCACCAAAATGAATCCGGGCACCCATGATGTCAAAAAGGACATTTTACATTGTATCACAAGTTAACCCGCAATTTTTCCATAATGTTATCCTAAAACAATGTTCTTATGGAGTCCATGTTTTGTTATCGGGCTATTTACTACAGAACTATGCTTGTATGAAGAACGATAATAGAATATCAGATGGCCCCGAAACGAAAAAAACTTGAGGACGAATTGACCTCAAGCATTCGATATAGTTAACCAAGTGAATAGCCCCTAAATAGGTAGATATGTACACATAACAAAATCGGTACCCTTAGTTCTCAAATCATAAAAGGGGCAGAGAGCCTGCTCAATCCATCCTCCATTTGTTTTTTGGCATCTTTCATCATGCCATCAAGTAATTCTTTTACCGTGGGTATATCGTCTATCAATCCGGCAACCTGGCCGCTGTTCATAAAACCATTGGTAACATCCCCATTCATCGCTCCATTAATATGATGGACTTCAGAGGTCATTTCACGATAATTCACAGGAGACAGACCCTGTTTCTCCAGATCCAGCACTCTCTCGGTATATGGGTCCTTCAATACCCTTCTGACCTGTCCAAATGATCTGCCCAAAATTACTGTATCATTGCCCATCGCTTCGATTAGTTTCTGCTTATATGACGGATGGAACGGTGCTTCTTGTGTAGCAATCAGCCTGGTTCCCAATTGGACGCCTGAAGCTCCCAGCATCAATGCAGCTGCCAACCCCTGCCCATTGCCTATTCCTCCAGCGGCCAGAACGGGAAGCGTCACATGCTTGCTGATTTGCGGAATGAGTGTAAACGTCGTCATTTCCAGGTTCGAGTTGATGCCGGCGGCTTCAAACCCTTCCGCGACCAGCACATCTGCCCCTGCTTCTTGCGCTTTTTGTGCGTGCTTGACCGACGCAACGATGGCAATCACTTTTATATTCTTTTTTTGCAATAGTGGAATGAAAGGGGCAGGATTCCCTGCAGATAAGGAAACTACAGGTATATCATGCTTCAGGACAAGATTCACTAATTCATCTGTATATGGACTAACATTTATTGGAATGTTCAACGCAAAATTGTTATTGGTTTTATCTTTGGTTTCGAGAATGATGGCTTCTACCTGTTCAGGAGTCATGGTACCGCACCCTATTGTTCCCATGCCCCCTGCATTGGATACTGCAGCAGCAAGACTTGCATTGCTTATATTCCCCATGCCGCCTTGAATAATTGGATATTTTATCTTAAAAAGTTCACAAATATATTTCACTTTCATCCCTCCCGTTCAATTTAATGTTATACTATATTCATTAGAAAAACAATTCTGACTTTTTAAAAAAAGGAGCGAGACTATGATTATTCCGTACAATAATAAAAAACCATCCATTGATGATACCGTTTTCGTGGCACCCGGCGCTCATTTAATCGGTGATGTTTGGATTGGGAAAGACTCGACCATTTGGTTTAATTCCGTACTGCGCGGTGATGAAGATTCAATTACAATAGGAGAAAAATGCAGTATTCAGGATAATTCCACCATTCATTTATTTGAAGGATGCCCGGTTGTCATTGAAGATGAAGTGACGGTCGGTCACAATGTCATCCTGCATGGCTGTAAAATAGGCAAACGCTCCATTATTGGTATGGGTTCAACGATATTGGATAATGTAGAGATCGGCGAAGAATGCATCGTCGGAGCGAACACATTGATTTCCTCTGGCAAAATCATACCTCCACGTTCATTGGTCATTGGTTCCCCGGGAAAAGTGGTTCGCCGTTTGAATGATAAAGATCTTGAATTGATCCAACTTTCCATCGATACATATGTTCAAAAAGGGAAAGACTTCAAAGGGATACTCGATTAATTATTGCAAGGAATTTGAAAAGAGCTCCGGCCAGTCGTCGTTAACTGCTGGCTGAAGCTCTTTTTCACTTAATGATGAGTGGATGGTCCTTGGCATCATAGGTTTCATCTTTCCGGCATAAATCATTGTTTTCCTGAAATACGCTTTCAAAGAAACGGCTTGCTGGTTCAGCCAAGACTTGATAATATTGGCTAAATAAAAGAGCAGCATGATTCCCATTCCACTTAGAAGGCAGAAGTTCCTTTGGCAGGCCCGGATCGATGAATAAAAATTTACGGTATTCATGCACCAAGTTCGTTCGTTCCACAAAACAATCTGCATCGGACATTTCACCCCTGCTAATGATGCTTTGATGAACGATGAATTGTTTACTGTATTTCTCGATGAATTCTTCATATTTATTTTCAATCTCTTCTAATTGCCAGCTCTTCTCTACAAGCGATTGGTTTTCTTTTGGACCTTTGTACTCCGAGATGAAAAAATCAACATATTCATCTATGTCATATTTCTCGATCAAGCGATTGATTTGCTTTTCCAAATCATTGGGGGAAATCCAGCAACCACTTGAAAAACTGCCAAACCCGCTCCATAATAATTCTTTGCGGAGATCATCCCGTAATTGCCGCTTATCTTCAGGGATCGTGTACATTAAGATGCGCCATTTACCATCCCATTCATTCGGTTTCATCTTATATATGCGATTGGCCGCTTCATCCATTCTCTGCACACCGCGATCAGTCAAAAAATAATAGCTTTTATTTCCCTGCTTCTCTGACTGAATCCACCCTTGCTTGACCATTCGTGAAACGGCTACACGAACGCCCTGCTCATTATGGCCGAATTCCTTTAACAAACGAATTAAACTGCCTATCCAGATTTTACTTCCATAGTTACGGATATAATCGCCGTATATCGTAAAAATCATGGATTGTGTATTAGTACCTATCTTTCTCACCTCGTCCTAACATTGTTACTATTTTCACACGGAAGACATAATAATTATTATATCTATTTAAAATGAAAGCGCAATATTATTCACCAGTAAATCGCGCTTTTCTCCGTTCACTAAATGCCTGGAGCGCTTCCGATCTATCTTGGGTCGGAATGGTCAATTCATAGGCTTTTCCTTCTATGGCCATTCCCGTTTGCAAGTCCGTATTCATTCCTTGGTCAATCGCATATTTGGCTTGTTTGACTGCAATCGGCCCATTCTTCATGATATTGGCTGCTAATTCCTCACAGGCTGACATTAGACGATCCCTTGGTACGACCTTCAAAAGGATCCCTAATTGACATGCTTCTTCCGCAGTCAATTTTTTAGCGGTGAAGATCAATTCCTTGGCCTTCATTTCCCCAATCAATCTCGGCAGCCGCTGTGTACCGCCTGCTCCCGGAATAATGGCCCAGCTAGTTTCAGTGAGCCCCAAAGAAACACCTTCCGCAGCAATTGCAAAGTCACATGAAAGCAGCCATTCAAATCCTCCCCCCAATGCATATCCATTGACGGCAGCCAGTGTCGGCTGCGGAAGCCCTGCGATACTATTAAAAACATCGCGAATCGCTTTAACGTTCCTTCTTACTTCGGCATCATTCAAAGACTTCCTTTCTTTCAAATCCGCTCCCGCGCTGAATGCTTTTTCCCCTGCACCGGTGAAAATGACGACACGGATATCGCCGTCATAATAAACGGCATCGATGACTTGCTGCAGTTCACAAAGTGTCTCATAGTCGAAGCAGTTCAATACGTCGGGCCGATTCACTGTTATATAGCCGATTTGATTTATCACTTTATAAATAACCTTGGACATGAGTCTCCTCCCCTTTTTGAAAAAATGACCCTTATGCAGATAAAATTAATAAGGGCCATACGCTTAATCATTCTTTATCGATATTTTCTATAATGGCGGAAATGCCTTGGCCGACGCCTACACACATCGTCGCAAGGCCATAGCGTACTTTCCGCTTTTTCATTTCGTGGACGAGTGTTGTTAAAATACGCGCCCCGCTTGCACCGAGCGGATGGCCAAAAGCTATTGCCCCGCCGTTGACATTCACTTTCTCCTGATCCAATTTCAATTGGCGGATGCACTCCAAGGATTGGGAAGCGAATGCTTCATTCAATTCCACCAGCCCGATGTCTTCAATCGTCAAACTTGCCCTCTCCAATGCTTTTTTAGTGGCATGAATCGGGCCAAGGCCCATAATGGACGGTTCCAAGCCCGCTACCGCCCCTACAACATATTTGGCCAGAGGCTTCAATCCAAGCTCCCGTGCTTTTTCTGCACTCATCAAAAGCAGTGCCGAGGCTCCATCATTTACACCTGAAGCATTACCGGCGGTTACAGTGCCGCCTTTAAAGATCGGTTTGAGTTTTTCCAGCTTTTCGATGGTCGTGTCAGGACGAGGGTGTTCATCCTTCTCGATAATGACCTCATTCCCTTTTCGATCCGTATATCGAACAGGTACGATTTCATTAATGAAACGCTCATTTTCCACTGCGTTTTTCGCCCTTTKCTGGCTTTGATAAGCGAATTGATCTTGGTCCTCCCTTGAAACAGAAAAACGCAGGGCGACGTTTTCAGCCGTTTGAGGCATGGAATCCGCACCATACATTTCTTTAAGTTTCTCATTCGTGAAACGCCATCCGATCGTTGTATCCTGAAGCTCCATTGACCCCCGCGGAAATTCACTTTCAGGTTTGGCCATGACGTACGGCGCCCTTGTCATGCTTTCAGTACCCCCTGCGATATAAATATCGCCTTCACCGACTGCAATGGAGCGTGCAGCATACATGACGGCATCCAATCCGGATCCACATAAACGATTTATTGTCGTTCCAGCTACATTTACCGGAAGACCAGCTAAGAGGGCGGACATCCGGGCCACGTCGCGATTATCCTCTCCCGCTTGATTTGCATTCCCGAAGATGACATCCTCAATTTGATCAGGCGGCAGCTCTGGATTGCGATCTATCAGCGCCTTGATTACAATTGCGCCGAGGTCATCCGGGCGAACGCTTTTCAATGCGCCTTTATATCTTCCGATTGGTGTTCTCACAGCATCAATGATCACAACATCCTTCATTTCCTCACCAGCTCGCCGTCTTTTGTATAATCGTACACACCTTTACCAGACTTACGGCCGAGCCTGCCAGCTTTAACATACTGTTCAAGGAGGGGAGCCGGGCGGTATTTCTCACCCAGTTTACTATGTAAATATTTTAAATTATTCAAGCGGGCATCCAATCCCACCAAATCACCTAGCTCAAATGGTCCCATTGGGTAATTCAGCCCTAACTTTATTGCCTTATCGATTTCTTCTGGTGTTCCTAAGCCTTCTTGAAGCATAAAGAACGCTTCATTACCTACCAAACAGCTGATCCTGCTTGTAACAAACCCAGGGAATTCATTTATGACCACGGTCTCTTTCCCCATTTTTTCGGCTACCTCTTTTATTATGGCTGCCGTTTCATCGCTTGTTTCAAGACCACGTACAATTTCAACGAGCGGCATTTTTTGTACAGGATTGAAAAAATGCATGGCAATCGTTTTTTCGGGACGCTTTCCATAAGAACCAATTTCCGTCGGACTCATCGTGGAAGTATTGGTTGCAAAGTAACAATCTACTTTTGCATGGATTTCAATCGTTTCGAAGACTGCCCTCTTGATTTCCGCCTTTTCCGGAACTGCCTCTATAATCAAGTCGGCATATGCTGCTGATTCTTTCAGATTGGCAGAATAGGTAAATCTGCTTTTTGCAGCTGCCGCTTCTTCCTCGGTAATCTTTTGGTAGCGCAAACCCTTTTCAAAAATGGAATCGATTTCGTTTCTAGCACTTTCCAAAGCATCCTGATTCACATCCACCAATATTACATTAAAGCCCCCTATTGCTCCTACATAAGCTATTCCCCTGCCCATGACACCAGATCCGACGACCACTAGATTACTAATCATTCGTTCATTCCTCCTTCAAAAATAAATAGGGCTGGCTGTGGGTGAATCAGATAAGCATTCAACCATACCTGAATTACTTTTCCGACATACCGTTCAGCCAGCCGTCTATTTTTTTGTTTTATTGAATTCCAAATGGATTTAACGGACGGCTTCCATGATAGGAAATGATGCTTTTCGTTTCTGTATAAAGATCAAGTGTCTCAATGCAAAGTTCCCGGCCGAATCCTGACTGTTTATACCCTCCGAAAGGTGTTCCAGGAAATGCGGAGAATGGGCAATTCACCATGACGATTCCCGCTTCTATTTGATTGGCCACTCTAGTCGCACGCCCGCCATCTTTTGTCCAAAGGGCTGAACCCAAACCGAATTCCGTATCATTCGCAAGCCTCACAGCTTCTTTTTCATCTTTGAATTTCATTATGACAACGACCGGCCCGAATATTTCCTCTTTCACTACATCCATTTCATGATTGACATTCGCTATGACCGTTGGCTCATACCAATAACCGTTTTCGAAACCTTCAATGACCGCTGGCTTTCCTCCCGTCAGGATCTTCGCTCCATCAGTAATGGCAGATTGGACATAATTGTCGATGACATCCAATTGCCCTTGATCTATGACTGCACCGATGTGTGTTTCTTTGTCGAGCGGATTGCCCAATTTCAATTTTTTCGTCTTTTCTACGAATCTGGCAACGAACTCATCGTATATGTCTTCGTGAACGTATAAACGGGATCTAGCTTCGCAAGACTGCCCAGTATTATAGAAAATTCCATATAATGATCCATCGATGGCTGCTTCAAGGTCTGCATCTTCAAAAACAATATTAGGGGACTTGCCGCCAAGCTCCAATGTGACCCTTTTTAATGTCTGTGAAGCCTTGCCCATAAGATCTCTGCCGATTGGCGTAGAACCCGTGAAGGCCACCTTATTCACTTTCGGATGCTGAACAAGGTAATTCCCTACGTCCGATCCAGGACCTGGAATGATATTGACCACGCCTGAAGGAACACCTGCTTCTAAACAGATTTCCCCTAAAACAATGGCCGTCAGCGGCGTTAACGAGGCTGGCTTAACGATCACTGAACAGCCAACCGCGATTGCAGGTGCAATTTTCCACGCAGCCATCATCATAGGGTAATTCCATGGGATGATTTGGGCACAAACACCTACTGGCTCTTTTTCCGTATAGTTATGGAATTGACCAGGCACATTATTCACAGATCCGCGGTGTGCAACTAACGCTCCTGCATAAAACTCGAAATCTTCAATTGCCTGCATGACTTGGCCTTGCGCTGCAGAAATGGATTTGCCGCTGTTCAGGACTTCCAATTCAACCAATTCATTAAAGCGTGAACGCATGATCGCTGCAATTTTGTTCAAAACACGAGACCGTTTGTTAATCGGAGTCCTCTTCCATTTCCCTTTATCAAATGCTTCACGTGCAGCTTGAACAGCCTTTTCTGCATCTTCCTTGGTCGCCTTTGCAACCTTGGCAATGATTTCACCAGTCGCAGGATTGTACGCATCAATCGTGGAACCATCCGAGCTTTCCACTCTTTCTCCATTAATGATCAGATGATAATAATCACGCTTCATTTCCGCTTTTTCAAATGCCGCCTCTTGTACTCTAACCATGTAATCCCACTCCCTTTTCTATATTACTTGCCTATGAATTGAGCTTTCCTTTTTTCAGTGAATGCTGTCACACCTTCTGCATAATCCTTCGTTAAGCCAGCAATGCGCTGACCCTCCGCTTCTTCTTTTAAGTATTCTTCCAATGAAAGATGATAGGACGCCTCTAAGTATCTTTTGATTAATCCGATTGCCTTCGTTGGTTTGTTTGCGATATTCTCTGCAAAGGCTTTCAATTGCTCGTTCCACTCATCCACACCGATCACTTTTGTAGCGAGCCCGATATTTTTCGCCTCGCCAGCCGTAACCTTTTCGCCCAATAAAGAYAATTCCAGGGCTTTCGCATGACCAACGATTCGCGAAAGGTAATACAGATTCCCCGAATCAGGAATCAATCCAATATTGACAAAAGCATTTAAAAAACTGGCTTTTTCAGAAACAAGCCGAAAATCGCATGCCAGCGCCAGGCTGAAGCCAGCACCTGCAGCCACCCCATTGACTCCTGCAATGATCGGTTTTTCACAGTTTGCTATTTGCTCCATCATCGGACCGTAATCCTCACGCAGCTTCTGGCCTAAATTCATGCCCTCATCAACATCCGATAAATCCTGCCCCGAACAAAATGCCCTGCCTTCCCCAGTAATGATAATGGCCCGGACTTCATCTGCCCCCGCGGATATTTTGATCGCTTTCTGTATTTCCTTATTCATTTGGGACGTAAAGGCATTTAGTTTATCAGGACGGTTCAAAGTAAGCCAAGCAACTCCATTTTCAACCCTATATTTGATCGTTTCGTACATAGAGCACCCCTTATCCGCCTGTGAATTTTGGCTCCCTTTTTTCAACAAATGCTTTCATTCCTTCTTTTTGGTCCTCTGATGCGAAAAGGATATAGAAATTCTTCCGTTCAAATTGCATGCCCTCATTTAAGGGATAATCAACGGCCTTATTGATGGATTCTTTGATCAGCCTTACAGCTAACGGGGGTTGCTTTGCTATCTTTCTAGCAAATTCAACCGATTCTTCCATTAACAATTCAGGTGCGACGATCTTATTAATGAAACCATATTGCAGGGCTGTCTTTGCCTTTATCCTTTCAGCCGTCAATATCCATTCAAGTGCCTTCGTCTTACCTACCAATTTCGTCAACCTTTGGGTTCCTCCTGCACCAGGCATGACCCCTAGTGTCACTTCAGGAAAGGAAAACTGGGTATCGCTTGCGGCAATCAGGAAATCACAGGATAAAGCAAGTTCAAAACCACCGCCGAATACAAAACTTTTCACCGCACCAATCACAGGCTTCTTGACTAGGCTTATTCGGTCCCAATCGGCAAATTGGTTCGTTAACTCCATACTGATTGGATCATCGTTCACCATCTCGTCAATATCAGCTCCAGCGGAAAATGCTTTTCCATTGCCCGATAGCAAAATCACCTTCACTTGCGGGTCCCGGTCGAATTCTTCCATGGTTGAAACTATTTCCCTAACCATTATCCTGTTAAGGGCATTAAGTTGCTTAGGCCGATTTAAAGAGATATAACCAATTCCATCCGAGATTGACGTTTCGATGAATCGAAGCGCATTCATTTTATTTCTTCACCGATCATCATCGTTACAAGTTTCCCGGCAAAGCCCATTAGGTCTTTCCCTGATGCTTTTCCTTCCGGGGAACGCATTCCTTGTTGCAATGCATCATGGTCTTCATAATACATTTCACAAAGAATGTAGTACTCAGAGTCTTTGCCCATTGGGGTTCCTACAATTTTAGTGACCTCCATTTTTTGAAGACCAGGAATTTTTTCCGTTATCGGACCATGTACATTGAAGTAGTGCTCATCGAATTCTTCCTTGTTTTCAGGTTGTTTATAAAGGGCGATTAGTTTTACCATTTTAGAAAACCTCCATTTTATTAGATTATTTTTATCATCGGTTTCATCGCTTCGAACGGATTTTTGCATGCCTTACAATATAAAATGCTGCGGCAGGCCGTTGGACCGAAGATATTTTCCATCGTGACATATGTCGATTCACAATATGGGCAATCCACATGCCATGATCCATCACTTTTCATTTGTCGAGGAGGAGGGGAGATTCCGAAAACCTTTAATCCAGCTTTCCCCTTTTCCGTAATTCGATCGGATGTCCAGGAAGGGGAACGTAAAAATTCCACACTTACATTTTTTACGGCAGGCAGCTGTTTAAGGGCTGTTTCCACATTTTTTTGAATGATCGACAATGCCGGGCACCCAAGAAAAGTTGGCAGCATTTTTACCGAAACGTCCTGGCCCGAAACCGTCACGTCTTGGACCATCCCTAAATCCAGAATACTTACTGTATCGATTTCGGGATCTTTAACGTCTTCCAGGAGCCTATATATTTCTTCTGTGTTTAACTGTACGGTCGCCATGGTACCCCTCCCCTTTCTATTGATTCACCATGAAGCTGCTTTATCGCTTGCGTATACTTCGCTTAACGTTTCTAGCGCCTTTTCCAAATCTTCCGTATGCTGGCCATTGCGGCCATCACCTCTTGCCATCCCTATTTGAATCGTTGCTGCCAAGCCGACACTTTCAAAAATTGGTGTGATGGCCTCGATCCACTTTTTCTGTAAAACAGCTTCGCCCTCTATCAAGCCGAGCTCCACCATTTCCTCCCCATATTGTCCAAGTGAAAATACGCCAGCAAAATCGGGCATTGTTTTACCGATCGCCGCTTTCATTCTCGAAACCGCTTCCAAGTGACCAGATCCCAGCAATTGGACGAACCAGGTTTTCCAGTGCATCAAATGATAGTAAAGTTCCATCTGTACCTTTTGTGCCACTTCAGCAAGCGGTTCATATGAACATGAATGAAGGGATTGAACCTTAATTGCTTTGGCTTGGGTATAAAAATAATTCCGCACTACCGCAAACGCCCAATCATAATCCGGGTCTTTCATATAGTGACCAGGACCATTGACCAATTCGAGAATGATCGCATTGCGCCGTTCCTTGGCGGGACGGTCATGAGCCAGCTTATCCGCATCCCCTTCACCGAGTTCATCAAGTAACTTATAATAAATGGCTGCATGCCCCATCGTGTCTTGGGATATCGAGGCGGATGCAACATCTTCTTCGATATGCGGTGCGAGTCCCAACCATTCTGCACCACGGTATGAATGGATGAAGTCATCGTCTGCCAGTTGAAGCAGCAATTCCTTGATTGCGATGTCCTTCAATGATTCATTCCTCATTTTTCACACCTCCAGCCCAAGACATTATCTCTTTTTCATCGAGCATTCCCTGCTCATACTTCCGCCATTTTTTCTTTAAATACCCGTACCCTTTTGTGGTCCTGTAGTCTTTATTATCGATACGTTGAAGCGTTTTCTTTTCCTCGGCCGTCATTTTCCGTATATTCCGTCTTTTCACGACCCAGATATCATCAACCGCTTCACGTCTCATGAAGTTTTCTTGTGCCATCATGATGGCGATATCCTCATTCGGGGCGAGCAGGCTGAAGTGGTATTGAACGGGTGATGATTGCGTTTTACGGCTGAATACTTCAAATTCTTCAAAGTAATTTCCTTGTCTAGTTTCCATATCGTCCTTCCCCCTCCCTTAAATGACCTTTGGCGCCAATGCCTCGCGTACCCATTTATTTTTTTCATAAGAATTTCTTCGAAGACTTAAGCGATCCTGCGAACGGGGACCTTCATTCCTTGCGAACACCTTCAATTTCCCCCAATCGGGTTGTTGGTAAATCCAGGTTTCAGACTCTTTGTCAAACCTAAGCGATTCATCTGGAATGCTGAAGCCAAGCGAAAGGATCCGCTTCACATATTTGGAAAAAAAAGCTTGTCGAAGTTCTTCATTCGTACTGGTTCTGATTTTGTACTTAATCGTTATATCCTGTTTGGATGTGCCCACTTCATTCTTACTGGGAGGTCCAAAGAAAAGTAATAAAGATTCCCACCAATAATTGATGGAGTCTTGAACCAATTTCCTTTGTTCTTCCGTCCCTTCAGCCAAAGCCATGATTATCGCTTCACCATGCTGCGCGTGAAAAACTTCTTCCGCGCAAATCCTCTGTAATGCCCGGGCATAAGGCCCGTATGAGGCACCAAGCATGTTCGTCTGAGAAATGATGGCTGCACCATCAACCAGCCAGCCAATCAATCCAGCATCGCCCCAGGATTTGGCTTCCATATGGAAAACATTATGAAACTTTAAATCTCCTTTAAACAAATCTTGCATGAGGTCATCCCGTTTTTTGCTGTAAGGCTTTAGCAAATCCTCGGCGACGCGAAGCAATAATTGCCCATGCCCCATTTCATCCTGCACCTTTGCCATGATTCCAAGTTTCCTATTTAAGGTCGGGGCTTTAGGTACCCATTCCTTTTCTGGAAGCGCCCCCATGATTTCACTGATTCCATGCATAGATATTAATTTGATTAAAGTGCCCCGGTATTCTTCCGGCATCCAATCATCCGCCTCTATCTTTTCTCCCGCTTCGATTCTGGCAATGAATTGATTTAGCTTTTCTTCCCCTGCCATATCATTTAAAAGAACGTTCATCCAAATCACCTCTTTTTTCAAATATAACGTTTATATAACGTTATTATATTTTACTGTTATACTTAATGCAAGACTATTCTGTCTTTTTTTAAATAAAAGGGAATTTTCTGGGTTTCTTTGAATCTTTTAATCCACTAAAACTTTAAAGGGCGAAGTTTCCACTTTGATAGAATCTGTCGGACAACCCTCCACCGCATCATCCAGATCATCAAAGAAACCTTCCGGGACCTCTGCAGTTCCTTCATTTTCATCCAGGATGACAAATGCCACTCCCTCATCATTGTAATCAAAGATTTCAGGTGCAGCGGCACCGCATGCACCGCATGCAATGCAGGTTTCTTGATCCACAACTGTATATTTTGACAAGAGGCCCTCCTCCTTCTCCATTTCATGATTGGCTCCATCTTCTCTTCCATTAAGAGATAAACCCATATTTAAACACGATTGCATCCGCTTTATGTATGGCGTTTACTTGTTCGATTTCTTCAGCTCCACTTATTCCAATCGATACTTCAGCTGGAAAGAACTGAACGACAGAATCGTCCGGTTTCCACATCCATATTCATGAGCATGGAATTTACAAACGAATGACTTCATCCTTCCGCTTATCAACGACACGAATCGCTTTTCCTTCTGAACGGGGAATGCTTTTGGGGATGTTGACAACAATATCCATCGTGACAAGACATGCGGATTTCAAATGATGCTGAATCGTTTTCCTTAATATCTCTACATTCCCATGCGTTAAGTCTTCTTCAATCTCTTTGTAGAAACCGCTTTCAATTTCAATGTGCAGTTCAACACCATCCATATTCCCCTTCTTAACGAGATGAATCTGATAGTGCGGCACAATTCCCTCCATTTGGAATAACACACGCTCTATTTCAGATGGAAATACATTCACTCCCCTGACTATGATCATATCATCCGTTCTGCCCTTAACACGGGACATTCTAGTTGTCGTACGCCCGCATTTACACGGTTCATGTGTAATTGAGGCGATGTCCCCTGTACGGTAACGAATGATTGGAAGCGCTTCCTTTGTAAGGCTGGTGAATACAAGTTCCCCATCTTCGCCGTCCTCAACCGGTTCAAGCGTGTCCGGGTTAATGACCTCGACAAGAAAATGGTCTTCTGCGATATGCAGTCCATCCTGTGCTTCATGACATTCAATCGCAACTCCCGGCCCCATGATTTCACTCAATCCGTAAATATCGATGGCTTTCAATTTCAGTTTCCTCTCAAGTGTTGCCCTCATTGCCTCCGACCATGGCTCAGCTCCGAAAATTCCGTACTCAAGCCCATTATCAGCAGGATCAATTCCCATCTCTTCCATCTTTTCAGCGATATTCAAAATATAAGTAGGGGTTCCGCAAATGCCTCGCGGTTTAAAGTCATTGATGATCGTAATCTGCCTATCGGTATTCCCCCCTGAAATGGGTACTGTCGCAACCCCTAGCTTTTCTGCCCCGCAATGCAAGCCCAGGCCCCCTGTAAACAGACCATATCCATATGCGTTATGGAAAATATCTGACTTGCGGCCTCCTGCAGCTACAATTCCACGTGCGACGATTGTTGCCCAGATTTCCAAATCATTTTTCGTATACCCGACAATTGTAGGCTTTCCGCTCGTTCCGGATGAACCATGAATGCGTGTTACTTCCTCCATCGGAACGGCAAATAAACCGAATGGATACTGATCACGAAGCGTCTGTTTTTTTGTAAAGGGAAGCTTTATCACATCGTTTAGAGTTTGAATATCTTCTGGTTCCAGGCCCATCTCCCTAAACTTTTCTCTGTAATAAGGTACATTTTCATAAACATGGCTAATCGTTTTTTTAAGGCGTGCCATTTGTAAACTTTCCATTTCAGCACGCGAAGCCGTTTCAACTTCCGGATTGTACATTTTTTTCAGTCCCCCTCAATTTTACTATTGTCCCACCGACATTCATAACAGTAATAAAACGGAGAATAAATTATTGTTATGATTTAGTTCAAGATTAATACGTCATTTCTACGTTGTCAATCATGTTTTTATAATTCAGATAAAATGACTGAATAGACAAAATACCAATTTACTAAGTTTTCAGACTATGTTAATTTTAACAATGATATATCATTTTATCAAACACTCGTTTTAAAAACGTACTACATTAAAAGGGGGATTACTATGGAATCACAGGCTAAACTGGGCATTCACCATCAGGACATGACAGAGAAAATAAGTATCGTAAATTAATTGAAACGGAAGAATTCAAGGAACTAATCCAAAGGAAAAAGCTTTCATGTACCTGTCACTCTCCTCTTTCTTGCTTTTTATTTTGTTCTGCCAATTTTAGCTGCTTATAGCGAAGTGCTGAAAGGCGAAGCCTTCTTCCATATTACTTGGGCTTGGGTATACGCACTCCTCCAATTTGCCGTCGTATGGATAAAAAAAGCAGCGAAGTACGACAAGATGGCAAAAAAAATCTTGAATAAATATGAGAATGAGCTTGGCGAATGAGCCTTTTATCCCTCACGCTTTTTTTGGGCATCATCTTGTTAACGCTTACTATAACCTATTACTCTTCTAAGAAGACGAAAAATGCCAGTGATTTTTATACGGCCGGCGGCGGATTGACAGCATGGCAGAATGGATTGGCCGTGGCAGGTGACTTTATGTCAGCCGCATCTTTCCTCGGAATTACGGGGGCAATCGCACTGATGGTTTTGATGGCTTTTACATGAGCATCGGGAACCTTGTTGCCTTTCTTGTCTTATTGTATCTAGTGTCTGAACCATTACGCAATCYAGGTAAGTTTACGCTGGCAGATATGATTTCAGCACGCTTCAAATCAAAAAAAGTGCGAGGGATAGCTGCGGCTAACACACTTGTCATTTCAATCTTTTACATGATTGCCCAACTTGTCGGTGCAGGAGGATTAATTAAACTCTTGCTCGGCATCGATTATTGGCTATCCGTTCTGCTTGTCGGTGTACTGATGACGATTTATGTGATTTTCGGAGGGATGACAGCGACAAGCTGGGTGCAGATCACCAAAGCAGTGCTCTTGCTAGGCGGTTCTAGCGTATTGACGTTCATCCTATTTTCGCGTTTTAATTTCAACATTTCAGAGATTTTTCATCATGTCCAAACTGCAACACCGCTCGGAAAGGATTTTTTGGATCCAGGAAATAAATACACCGATGGACTCGACATGATTTCATTCAATATGTCGCTTGTCCTTGGAGCAGCCGGCCTTCCGCATTTACTCGTCCGCTTCTTTACAGTAAAGGACGCAGTTACTGCAAGGAAATCCGTCGTATATTCCACATGGTTTATAGGGGGATTTTTCATCATGACGATTTTCCTTGGTTTCGGGGCTGCATCTTTCGTCGGGTTTGAGCGGATCGTCGAAACAAACCCAGCTGGAAACATGGCAGCTCGGCTTTATTGGAGCTTATTTAGGCACAATCTTGTCAAAGGCAAAAGATGAGGAAAACAGGTTTGCTGAAGTACTGTTCAAATCAAACACTGGATATGGGATAAATTCAGCAAAAGACCATTAATAAGGGGGATTTTCATGACCGCACATTTAGATAAGGATATTCACGAATTGCATTATGATCAAATCAAACAAGTACTGGTCGACGAACCATATGCTTCTTTTCTAGGGATGAGATTGACGAAACTCGGTCCCGGCACAGCGGAAGCAGAATTGATTCCAAGTGACCACATGCTAAATAGCCACGGAACGGTTCATGGTGCCATTATCTTTTCACTTGCTGATTACGTTTTCGCAGCAGCCAGCAATTCATATGGCAAAATAGCGGTTGGCGTTTCAAACAACATCAATTTCTTATCAGCTGGCAAACGGGGTGAAACTTTAACTGCCAGAGCGGAAGAGATCAAGAAAAACCATAAACTGGCCTGGTATAAAATAGACGTGTTAAATGAAAGGGAATTGATTGCAACCATGGAAGCGATGGTATTCAGGAAAAATCAATATTTCGTCGACCAAGTTGAATAAGTAACGTTTGAAAGCGGACATGCAATCCATAAGTCCGGTTTCCTCTCCCTTGATTTTCCAAGGATACGTACAAAAAAAAAGGGGGATTCCCGATTGGAATCCCCCCTCCCCTATTTTATAACCCTTCTTTTAGTTATTGACCGTAATACTGTTACCTATCACGATTAACGACTCGCCGCACTCCCGTTCAATTATCCCATCCGTCTGATAAGCGATTTTCCCTCTTTGCCTTCCCGATGATCATGGCCAGATTTGCTGAAATCCACATGGACATCCATTATTCAAAGAGACCCTTGTGATGCTACCATTTTCTCCTTCTTTCCTACATATACATCAAGCGCAGCCTGCAAAGCCTCTCCCCGATTAACTTGAAACCCCTGGCGCAATAGGACAGCTTCCAAGGAGGCCAATACAAACAGGATGTTTTCTTTCCTGCAACTGAAACCCATGGTCCCGATTCTCAAGATTTTCCCGTGAAGCGGACCAAATGAGGAAGCGATTTCGATGCCAAATTCATTCAACAGCATGTCTCTTACAGCTTCACCATCGATTCCTTTTGGAATTTCAATGCAAGTTACACACGGAAGTTTGTTTTTCCCATCCCCGAATAACATTAGTCCCATTGCCTTGATCCCTTCAACGAGAGCAGCTTCGTGGAGTTCATGACGGGCAAAGCGCGTTTCCAGACCTTCTTCGAGCACAAGGCGCAATCCTTCACGTAACGCATAAATCATGGAAGTTGCTTCTGTATGATGATTCAAACGACGCGGTCCCCAATAATCCTGCAGCATGCTTAAATCGAAATAGTTACTGGCGATCGGACGGCTGAGCGAAACCTGTTGGTTGTCTTCATCTGTGGCAATACCACGTTCCACCTTTTTGCGGGACTGGATGATTTCTTCTATTCGCTCATTATACGTAATCGGTGCCATACCGGAAGGAACGGACAAGCATTTTTGTGTCCCTCCTATCAATCCATCAATACACCATTCATCCACCTTAACATCGGTGCCCCCGATGGAGGCAACCGCATCCACAACAAGCAGGACACCCAATTCACGGCAGGCCCGCCCGATTTCCTTCAAAGGCTGCATACAACCAGTGGAGGTTTCCCCATGCACGATTGCTGTTATTTTTGGGGAGACTTTCTTGATTTCCGCAATGACTGCTTGCGGTTCGAACACTTCTCCCCAAGGACATTCCATCGTATGGACTTCAGCTCCGTATCGCTCACAGATTTCCACCAATAAATGACCGAACCTTCCGAATATAGGAACCAGGACCTTATCCCCCGGCTCAATGATGCTGCATAGAATCGCTTCATTACCGGATCTTGAGGTGCCATCTATCGGGAACGCCCATTTATTTTTCGTTTGAAAAACCAAACGCAGCATTTCCATCACTTCATTCATGATAGTGGTGAATGCAGGATCGAATTGCCCTAATATCGGTGTGCTCATCGCCCTTAAAACACGCGGGTCAACTTCGACCGGTCCTGGTGTCATGATCGTTCTCATCGGTGCATTCAATTCTGTATATGCCATTTTTACCAACTCCTTCAATAGGCTATTTTATAAAGTATTTCATTCAAAAATCCGATTCCCTTATCCATATCCATCGCAACAGGTTTGACATCCATCGATTGTGAAACCCCAGTTTCATTTCCGCTTTCTTTGCCAGGGAATCGAGAGTCGAAAATGTCCTTACAAAACCTTTCAAAAACCTCTTCCTCACCGATGCCATTCGGAACATTGAATTCCGAAGCCAGACGACAGCATCCTTCCTTTATGAATGGGAGTGGTGCCCGCATGATCACTCTTACCAATGATTTTCACCGTATAAAGGCGGTGACGCCCCATCCTTGTCCGTTTCCATATGGGAACTGTCGGAATGATTCCACCGGAGGGAACCCTAAATCATACACTAACAAAATATATAATAAGTTTTTTCCCATCCTCAGCTTTCATTGCCTGCTGAGCGCTCATCCTTTCCTTTGGAATATAATATCCGTGTCACTCCATTACTCTCTGTTGCCCCGAAAAATGCTAACCATTCTATCAGCGAACGCAACATCATCCTTTTCATCTATTAATTTTTCGTTTGATTGCCCATCATACCGTTTCCCTTCGCAATAGCCTTTGATGTCATGAACATTCACAAAATTTATCTCATCTATTATTTTACTTGCTTTCGCATTTAACTTCATTGACAATTCTGTTAGTATTTCGATGCTTTTTTGTGCAAAATAACCAACTGAAAGACAACCAATAATGTGTAAATATACAGATTTCTATGATCAAAAGAACTTTTGTTATAGGCAGCTCCTCATCATATTGACTAGTATTTTTTGATAAATGAGATACTAGTTCTACTTATGCCGGCCAAATTAACTTTTGATGGACTGGGAACCTAAAAAGATGATGTCTAATCTTTTTACATCTAATTCACATATGTTTTATTTGCTTTTTTTATAAAGAATTAGACCAAAATGGGGAACAAGTAATCGTGATCACTTGTTCCCCATTTTATCTATTAATCACTTATTTTAATCCGAAGCTCCGTATGAATTACTGGTGGAAGTTAAGATATGACACTATGCTAAGCCTCGTGAATTTAATAACATTGCATCCTGGTTGGTCCGATGCCCCAGAAATCACTTAATGTTTACACTTATTTTTCTTCGCTTCAATGCGTCGTCGATGCAGGATAGGCTCAGTATACCCACTTGGTTGGTTATAGCCTTGAAACACTAGGTCGCATGCCGCTTGAAACGCCACTGAGCTGTCGTAATTATCCGCGATACATTGATAGGCTGAATCTCCACGGTTTTGTTCATCCACTACTTTAGCCATTCGTTGTAAAGTCTCCAAAACCTGTCCTTTTGTACAAATTCCGTGGTGAAGCCAGTTAGCGATATGCTGACTCGAAATTCTTAGTGTGGCACGGTCTTCCATCAACCCTACATTGTTGATATCTGGTACTTTGGAACAACCAATTCCTTGTTCTACCCAACGTACAACATAACCGAGGATACCTTGGGCATTGTTATCCAGCTCTTGCTGAATTTCTTCCGGACTCCATTCGGGGTTTTGAGCCACCGGGATTTCCAAAATATCATCACGTAAATTTACTGGATTCTTTTTCAACTCATCTTGCACCTTTTTTACATCCACTTGATGATAATGAAGAGCATGCAATGTCGCTGCAGTCGGTGAAGGCACCCATGCTGTATTCGCCCCCGCTTTCAGATGGCCAATCTTTTGCGTTAACATTTCCGCCATCATATCAGGGATTGCCCACATTCCCTTACCAATTTGAGCTCGACCTTGAAAACCGGTTGCCAGACCTACATTGACATTCGATTTTTCATAACCTTGTAGCCATTTTGATCCTTTCATGTTATTTTTGAGGATCATAGGTCCAGCTTCCATAGAAGTATGAATTTCGTCTCCCGTTCGATCTAAGAACCCTGTATTAATAAATGCCACCCTTTCTTTAACTTGGCGGATACAAGCTTTCAAGTTCAATGAAGTTCGACGTTCTTCGTCCATAACGCCAATTTTCAGTGTATTTCGCTGTAGACCAAGCATGTCCTCCACACGATCAAAGAGCTCATTGGCAAAAGCCACCTCTTCGGATCCATGCATTTTTGGCTTAACGATATAAACTGATCCTTTAGATGAATTTTGATATTTACCATTCCCCAACAAGGAATGTTTGGCAAGTAAACTAGTCATGACTGTATCCATAATCCCTTCAGGAATCTCCTCACCATTTGCATCCTGGACTGCGTTTGTGGTCATTAAATGTCCCACGTTACGGACAAACATAAGTGAACGACCAGGTAAAGAGAATTCTTCTCCATTTGGTGCCCTGTATAAACGATCCGGGTTCATTGTACGTGTCATCATTTTATTATCCTTTTTGAAGGTTACAGCCAGATCCCCCCTCATAAGACCTAACCAATTTCGATAGACCAGGACTTTATCATCAGCATCCACTGCCGCAACAGAATCCTCACAATCCATAATTGTCGTAAGAGTAGATTCCATTAGAATGTCCTTAACGCCTGCTTTATCTTTTTTACCGATCGGGTGACTTCTATCAATCTGAATTTCAAAATGCAACCCATTATTTTTTAATAATATCGCCGATGGATTTCCGTATTCACCTTGATTGCCAACTAGCTTAGATTCCTCTACTAAACTCGTAATTTCTCCATTTCTGAGTGTAACAGCTAATTTTCCATCTACTACTGTATATTTCACGGCGTCTTTATGTGAATGATCCTTTAAAGGAGTTACTTGATCAAGAAAATCCTTTGCAAATGAAATGACTTCTCCACCGCGTACTTCATTGTAGCTCCCTTCTCGGTAGGCTCCTTCTTTTTCGCTAATAACATCTGTACCATATAGGGCATTATAAAGGCTTCCCCACCTTGCATTTGAAGCGTTAATAGCATAACGAGCATTATCAACCGGGACAACTAGCTGCGGACCGGCTTGGAAGGCAATTTCATCATCTACCCCTTCTGTGGTAATATGAAAGTCTTCTCCTTCAGGTTCGAGATAGCCAATTTCTTGTAAAAATGTTTTATATTCAGCAAAGTCCATCTCTTTATTTTCCCTGTGCCATTGATTGATATTGGTTTGAATTTCATCACGACGAGCTAATAATTTTTTGTTTTTTGGAGACATGTCATGTACCAATTTTTCAAAATCTACCCAAAATTGTTCCTGATTCAGTCCGCTTCCAGGCAGCCCATCTTTATTGATAAATTCAAAAAGTACCGAAGCCACTTGAAGATTACCTACTTTCACATATTCTCCCATGATGTATTCCTCCTCTAAAAATTAGTTTGACTCCCGGCATACGCCGAGATAATTTTCTTAAACCAGGTGATCTCTCCTCCCTTTGAACGGGTTCAATACTTAGTTTGTTTTCGATTTCAAGTTCTCAAATTTATTGTTTTGTTTTCTTATAATCAATTTCAAGTTTATCGTTAGAGATGTCAAATATAGTCAGTATGGTATGAACACCTTTTTTTCTTCACTCGCAAAATGAAAGCCCATTTTTTAAAAAATAATCACTTTGTGTTTCCATTTCCAGGTAGATAGATCGGTTACTGCCCGACCTCCAACTTATTCATTAATTTATTCCAATTAATGAATTTCTCCAAAAAGATCGATATAATGACACCCATAATGAGACCATTTGTAATGAAAGGCTGCAAGAGGACAGGTATACTGCCGAATAATGCTGGCGGGATGTTCATAATGCTAACTCCAACTAGGACCGGCCCTGCTAAACGGAGTATCGTTTCAGAGTTGAATAACGTTCCTTTCAGACTGTTTAATGCGGTCCCGAACAATTGAAGGTATGCGACAAATAAAACAGCGTTACCTATTGTTAATGGTATTGTTCCTAAGAATCTCCCTAATGGAGGAATAACTCCAAGGAGAGTAAACAAAAATCCGCTTATAATGAATGGCTTTCGTTTGACTAACTTGGTACTTTGTAAAAAACCTATCGTAGATGTAAATGGTGTAAAAGGGACCAAGCCAAAAATCGAAGTGATAAACGCAAAAATACCTGTTACAAAAATAGATCTCCTGTATTGACTATGTTCCACCTTTTCCTTGTAAACATCTGCAACAGCTTGAATAGAAGCGAAAGAATTCGTTAAATTCAGAAGGACAGCAAAAAAGGAAACAAAAATAATACCAATATTCAAGTTTGGAGTTCCAAGGGGAAAGAAAGTGAATGCCATACCTGAAGAGCTAGCCGTCGGAAGATCTGAAGGGAAAATAATTCGATATAATGACCACCCTACGATAATTCCGATCAGGATTGAGAAATTGCCTAGTATTTTCCCTCCTTTAATCCTTAAAAAGCCGACGAAGATGACAATCAAGATTGAAAACAAACTGACAGGGAGATCAATTGTTCCACTTTCGGTTATTTTAAACATACCTTTGAAGAAAATAAAGATGAGCTGAAAGGTCAGTAAAAATATATAAACACTTATCACCATCGGCTTAATTACTTTTTGTATGATATAAATCAGGTTAAATGCCGCTAGCAGTACGGTTACAGCTCCAGCCAGCAAAATACCTGTTGCAATACCTCCCCCTACGGTTGCAAAATCCAATCCGAGTGCAGATGCAGAGATGCCCATATTTATCATCAGACCCCACATTAGCCCTGAATGGCTGTCCAATAATGGATAACGATGCCCAACCCATGCCTGCAGAATACAGGATATTCCGGTAAAGATAAAGGAGCACCTTATCGTCATTTCAATCGTTTCTGTAGGAAGCTGGAATGCTGCTCCTACAGAAATTGGTACGACAACCGTATTGGCAAAAATAAAAAAAAGCCACTGTAAAGAGGAGAATAATGTTACAGTAACTCCTTGCTGTTTCATCTTAATCATCACCATTTCCGATTTCTGGATTTTTATAAAATCTGTTTGCTAGTTTTTAAGGAAGCCAATCGTAGAAATTACAAAATCATCACTTTTTATAAATAAAAATATAAGCGAAGCGCTGTCTTCACTACAATCGCTTCGCCTTAATCACTTTTTTGTTTTTTAAAAGAAGAAACTTAAATTATTTTGTAAAGTTTAATAAACTTAGCATTTTTTTAATATCTTGTTATATCCATAGGCAATGCCCCTGCAGCAAAGCCTACAAACATGAATCGGCTGTTTCCTGTATTTCGCATTCCATGAATTTGATTAGGCTTGGCCAATACTACCATTCCTTTTCTGATCGTGATCTCATTCTCTAGGTCAGGGAAGTATATTCCTTCCCCCTCAATGCAGACCCAAATATCATCAACATTCGAATGGGAATGTAAATATACTTCCTGCTCAGGTTCAAGACACCAAACTGCCCCAACAGTTTTATCCGTTTCATAGAAATAATTTTTTTGTGGTGCATTAGAATCGAATTTTGCTATTTTATCGATTTCAAAAACTCTTTCCTCTATTATCGACTTTTTGTTCAAAATTACATTCTGGTCCATACCTCAGCACCTCTTTTATATTTAATGGTCATCTCCCTAAAATACAATTCTGCCCGCATTAAATCTCTTGAAGTTGTCATCTACTCATTTCTTGATGTGACCTTTTACAAGGATGCATCACGATTACAATCTTTAGAGTAAACATATGTTAAATTTTCTCTGCCTACCGCATAGGCTGCTTGATGTACATATGGACCCATAAAAATGTAATCTCCTTTCTTTACAGGAACCCACTGATTATCCAGATTATACATCCCTTCTCCCGAGAGTAAGTAGGCTCCATGTTCTTGCACATGTGTTTCGATGAATGGATGAGATGCAGCAGGATCAAAGGAAAGAATATGAAAATTCATATCAAAATCTATATCAGCAGGCAAAAGATCCTTAAGATGGACATTATGCATATCATCATAAATCCTGAATTCGATGTTGTTCGCATGGTTTGAATGAACCCATGGCCTCCGTCCTTCAAGCGGACGATACTTTTGCTTATATAGGAAAAGTTTAGAATCTCCATCCGATTGGTTTTCTAAATACATCTTTGTTCCGGGCGGACAATATAAATAACCGCTTTCATCGAGGACAAACTCTTGTTCACCTGCAGCAGCTTTTATTTTCCCTTCAATAACATAGACAAATGTCTCAACATCTTCTTGTCCACCAAACCCCTCGCTGTTCTTTCCATCCTTTTGCATTGTCACAATGTAATCGACAAAGCTTGCTCCAAGCTTTGGAGAACCCAAAATGGAAATGATACAATTCTCAAATCCCGGAATAACATTATTAACCAATCCTTCAGGTGCAATTAACGCATATTTACCGTGCTCAATTATTGATCTGCTTGCTAATAAATCTTTAGGATAACCCATCTTTTAAACTCTCCTTTTAATCGTATTTTATTTGAAATATGTGACTCGTGGTGTGCCCATTTCCCGCTATAAATCAACTTATAATTGTAGCTTCTTTTCATATATTATTAGCTTGTGTTAGAAACAATTAAGTCCCTTATATAAATATTAACCGCTTTCATTTAATTAGTCTTTATGCCTAATTGATAAAAACGTTTTATATTTTTGTTCATTATAGATAAAAAGATTTTCTCCAGTCCTTTATGCTTAACAATCCTAGATTTTAATTTTTTCCACAGTGGTAATGCTTCCATTTTCAAAAACAATATCCCCATTGACGATCGTTGTTGTTACTTGCCCTTTGAATGTCCTGCCAACATAAGGCGACTGCTGATGGCGGTAGAACAAATCTTCCTTTTTCAGCTCGAAGCTTTTGTTCAGATTAACTATCGCCAGATCAGCGTCGCTATCAACGGCTATTATCCCTTTATGGGGATAAAGGCCAAATAACTTAGCTGGATTCGTTGATGTTAATTCAACAATTTTCCCCAGAGGAAGATTACGGTTGAAATGCCCCTCTGTCAACATAATATTGAGCGTAGATTGGGCACCGGAAATCCCGCCCCAGGCACTGAAAAAGTCATCATTTATTACTTCTTTCATAGAGGCAGGTGCTGGTGAATGGTCGGATGCTATTACGTCAATTTCACCGTTTGCTACAGCTTCCCATAATTGTTCTACTTCTTCATCATCACGCAGTGGAGGGCAGCATTTTGCCAACCCGCCTTTTTCCTCTAAGTCTTTTAATGTCAAAGATAAATAATGAGGGCATGTTTCTACCGTAATATCCAGGCCTCTTTGTTTTGCCTGATTGATGACTTCCACTACTTTGCGGCTGCTCGCATGAACAATATGCAGTTTACACCCTGTAGCTTCTGCATATGAAATTATTCTTCTTACCGCTTCAATTTCGGAAATTATCGGTCTTGATTCGACGAAGTCCTTTGCAGTCGTCTTTTTTTGTCTTTGTTTTTCTTGTGCAAGCTGATCACAAATCACTGTACTTTCAGCATGAACGGCTAAAAGTGAACCAACAGAGGCAATTTCTCTCATCCCTTTAAAAATCGTACTATCATCGACATGATTGAAATCGACAATTCCGCTCGGTGACATAAAAGCTTTAAATCCAATTACTCCATTTTCATCAAGTTCCTTAATATTCTCAATATTTTCCGGTATAAGTCCACCCCAAAAGCGGCAATTGACTACCGACTTTTCTTCGGAGCAAGCTCTCTTTAATGCCAAATATTCTTTATTGATTGTTGGTGGTGTACTGTTCAATGGCATATCAAAATAGGTTGTCACCCCACCTGCCGCTAAACTTCTGCTACCAGTTTGAACACCTTCCCACTCAGTTCTGCCTGGCTCGTTGAAATGAACATGAGTATCAATTAATCCTGGGAGGATGTGCTGCCCCTCAGCATTAATTTCTCTTGTTGCTAAAGCATCAATATTTTTTCCGATAGTCACTTCTTTAATTTTTCCTTCCTTAATTGCAATATCTCCTTGAACAATCGAATCAAACATTACAAGATTTCCATTTCTAATGAGTAAATCATATGTAGCCATAGGTTCATTCCTTTCTGTGGGAATTCAAATTTTATAAAAACTTTTAAGGAGAATCCTCTTTTACAAGTTGCATAATGAAGAAACGAACATCTTGCTTTGGTCAGCTGAAATCGTATTCGGAATTAAATACAACTATTACATTCTGAACATCGTTTTGAGATTTAGTAGATTCCGCTAAAACTTCTATCAAGCAATTTTGGAATGAAACTCACAATCCATTTTCCCAACTTAATCGCATCCACCTTTATGAAGACAGGAAGCGAGATGCGCAGCCTTGGCTGTTATCTGGTTTTGTACGGCACCCTCACCAAGGACGTCAACACTGATACATTTTTTAAATATTCGGACTCTTTTCCTGACTATTTCACGTTTCTTAATTAAGCCCCTTTAACCACATCCTCTCGTTCCTATTGCGCTTTTTAAACAAGGTTCTTTCGTAAAGATTGTTGTTTTTAAAACGAAACTATTTTAGGTTGATTGGAGCGGAAGTGCGAGACTCCTGCGGGAGCAGCGGGACAGGTGAGACCCCACAGGCGTATACGCCGAGGAGGCTCACCGCCCGCCCCAAGGAAAGCGAGCACCTGGAGGGGAAATCAACCACACTGCACTACTTCGTAAATAGCAACAAAGTATGCGGCGAACAGCCTTAAACAAAAACAATATAGATGAACGAATGCGAGCATCGTACCTGAGAAAAATGATAGAGAACTGGCGGATTGTATACGCTTCAAAATATAAATATAGTTTCTAAATATAATAAAAACTTGGGATTTATGGAATGTAAAAAAAATTTTGAAAACAGTTTCATTAACCTTCAATCCTCTATACAATTGATTATAAGCGGATTCATTCACAAAATCATTATGCGATGTAAACAATTTCCATTTAAATTTTTGTCCAAATTTAACAAGATTCGTTTGCTTCCCTTTCTAGTAATAAAAACTGACAAAATGTAGAATTAGAAGGTGTATGATGAAAAAGGTAGAAGATTTATTTATCGTTGATGTGTTTCAAGAAGCCAAAATTATTGCTGGACATGCCGGACTTAAAAGGAAAGTAGAATCAATTGAGATTTCAGAAACACCAGATGCCATCAATTTTTTAGCTAAGAACTCCCTATTATTGACAACAGGATACGCTTTTAAAAACGACCCCCATGCATTATGCAATCTCATTTCCCAAATTAATGAACTTCCATGTGCAGGGATTGCCATTAAACTTAAAAGATTCATTGATGAGATCCCGCAGGATGTAATCGAATTGGCCGATTCATTAGAATTTCCAATTATTCAAATTCCAGAGACATTAACATTAGGTGCGGTTGCTCATCAATTATTAAGCTTTATATGGGATAACCAAATTGAAGAGTTATTCTATGCGATGCATATTCACAAGGAATTTACCAATATGATGATAAAAGGCTACAGTCTGAATTCTTTAATTGAAAATCTTGGCTCCCTATTAAAATGTCCTGTTCTCCTACTTGATCCTATTGGTGATGTGACATCCTTTTCTCATCATTTTCGTACAGGAAATATGAAAATCGTTATGAAAAATGTTCAAGAACAAATTAAACGTGATATAGAAACATACCTAGAGAAAAACCAGCTTACTATCGACATCCAAAATACGGACATTTCTATAAAAATGTTTCGGGTGAAAACAATGCGTCCCTATCCCTATTTTCTATTAATTCTTCACCCTGAGAAGCTTTCATACCCATCTTCACAATTAGCTATAGAACAAGCATCAACAGTCATTTCATTCACGCTGCTTAAAAACGAGGCTATTAGAGAAAACAGTCGTTTGTTAGAAAATAACTTTTTTGCTTCCCTTGTTGATGGAAAGATTTCTAACAAACAAGAAATTATTCATAGGGGAAAACAGCATGGCTTAATCGACAATATGAAATATGTATGCATTGTATGTAAGATTGATGATGATAAACAAAACGCTTTACAAAAAAGTGCAGACATAATGAATAGATTATACGACTATTTATATAAATTTTTACATAAATCATTTTTAAAAATAGATACTAACAACATCGTTTTTATGAAAGATGGATATTTTGTTATTTTGATGCAAGCTCCTCTGAATATTAATGATTCGATTAAAAGCATAATAGAAGAACGGCTGAAGGAGTTCCAGAATGAGGCTTATTCAAATCTAAAAATTTCGTTGTCGTTTGGAGTTGGTAACTTTTCTAATGACCTTACCTATATCCACCTTACATACGAAGAGGCAGTGGAAGCATGGACAAATGGGGCTGAACTGTTTCAAAATAAATTTATCAACTTTTACGAGACCAAGCAATTAATCGAACTGATTCGGTTAATTCCCGAAAAAGATTTAAAAAAATTTTATGAAAATACTTTACGTTCTTTATCCTACCCGAAAAATAAAGATGAAAAAGACTTAGTTAATACCTTATTGGTATATTTGGATAATAATTGTGAACTTGCTATTACATCCAGGAAACTGTTTGTTCACCGTAATACCGTTAAATACCGAATTGCCAAATGTGAGGACATGTTGAATTATTCCGTTCATGATGCAAAAAACTCACTTCATTTACGTATAGCTTTACTCATGAGTTCAATTTTCAGGGGTAATAGTGATTAATAAGTTATTGTAATCACTACTAAAGCAGATATTGACTGAAGGTAAACTGCTCCACGCAGACAGAGATCAATATAAAGAGTAAATCTCGACTTTTTTTCTGGAAGTGTCTTGGATTAAGGAAATCCAGGAATTTCAGTGGCCTTTTTTAAATTACATTGGATCATTGTCGATACGCATGACTGTTTCATCGAATGAAGGATCTTTGTCCTATAATTGAAATGTATACATTTTGAAAAAACTCGTGTTCCGATACAGTCGGATCACGAGTTTTTTTGTAAGTTCTCTTTTAGTTGATAGCTAAAACTTATAAGTTCCTCAATATTGTTTTGTGGCTATCTTAATCACTGTAGAGTAAAGGACTCTAGCTCCTGCACCCATATCTTCTACAGTCACGAATTCATCTGGGTGATGACTGAGACCATCTTTACAACGAACGAAAATCATTGCAACATTCGTTACCTCCGCCATAGCCATCGCATCGTGACCAGCACCGCTTACAAGACTGATAGGACTGCCATCCAATTCGCTAATGGACTCCTCGATTACTTTAATCAATTGTTCATCACAGTATACAGGATCGGCTTCCATGACCTGTTCAAAATGAATTTGGAGTCCTCTAGCTTTTGCTACTCTTTCACTTTCAGTTAATATGGCATCAATGGCTTTTTTCTTACGATCCACATTTAAATCACGGATATCCAGCGTTCCTGTTACAAGGCCAGGTATTACATTACTAGCACCCGGACTTACAGTAAGTTTTCCGATGGTCGCCACTAATGGTTCATTTTGGATAGCGATGTTCTCAATGTAGGAAATGAGATCACTAGCTCCTAAAAGCGCATCTTGTCTAAGGGCAACAGGAACTGTCCCTGCATGTCCAGGTTTCCCGATAATTTCAAAATAAAATCTTGTAGCACCTGCAATCCCACGAACTATACCGACAGGTTCATTCTCCTTCTCAAGCACAGGCCCCTGTTCGATATGAAGTTCCAAATAAGCGAGAAGTTCTTCTGGAGTACGACTAGCGTCTTTATAAGCATATGGGTCAGCAATACCAATTCCTTTTAACGCTTCAGCAATTGTTATTCCTTGTTCATCTGCTCTTTCTAAATCTTCAGCAGTAAAAGTTCCTGCAATCGCTTTACTACCAAGGAAAGTTGAGTGAAACCTTACTCCTTCCTCATCACAAAAACCTACCACTTCGATTGGATTGTATAATATAATGCCATTATCCTTAAGAGTTTGAACAACTTCTATTCCAGTTATAACTCCTAGAATCCCATCATATTTACCTGCTTCAATCACGCTATCTAAATGTGAACCAATCATTAAGACTGGAGCTGTTGGATCTTTCCCTTCATAACGTCCGATTATATTATTAAGAGCATCTTTTCTTACCGACATCCCAGCTGCTTTCATCCACTCTTCAACTAGACTTTCTGCTTTTAAACTTTCCACTGTGAAAGGAAGTCTAGTGACACCAACAGTTGTGGATGAACAAGCAGCAAGTTCTTCGGTTCTAGTGTTGATTCTTATAGCATCAACATCCTTCTGAAGTTTAACCAATCGATCACTTCCCTGCCAATTTAATCTCTAAGTAAAATTTTTGTTATTTAAATCCAGTTACTTAATATGCAAAGTCATATTAACACTTTATTTAGTCTTTGCTCAATAGGAATTCTGCATGATAAGCTAATTAAAAGTTAGATTAAACGGTGACAAGCAAAAGCACTTGTCACCGTTTAATACATATCGTACATATATATAGGCTAACTAACTAAACGCCCTTTTTTTGAATGTAATAATGACCATGCATCAACGAGAGTACGTTTTGACTGTGCAATTACAATATCAGATGATTCTGTACCGACAGGTTTTACTTCAAAAGCGACTATATTCTTTATACCTTCGCCGATGTAACCAATTTCTAATAGAGATCGTAAATACTCCGCTAATTCAGGAACATCAACTTCACTTCCTGGATATCCGAAACGCGGATGCTGATCGCCGTAAGCAGGATCAGAAGTATCTTTAATATAGCAATTTCCGATATGGGCATGGTTAATATAATCACGAGCTAACGTTAATGCATCATGAGACGTTTCACGCTGCATTGGTAAATGACTTAAATCAAGCATTAAACCGAAAGTGGGATCTACTTTACGAACTTCTTTTGCAACTTCAACAGCAAGTTTATTCGAACCGATTAAACATTTCTTATCAGTCTCATCATCAAATGTTTCAAGTGAGAGTACTAAATCACCTTTAGATTTTGCATAATCGCATAATTCTTTGATAGAATTCGTTAGTAATTGTAAGGCAACATCTTGTTGAGTATCTGGTTTAGCCCCACTTAAGAAACCAAGTTTAGCAGCATTTACTTCGTAAGCCTGGTCAATTCCGCCTTTTACTAAATCGATAGCCCTTCTACGCTCAGCTTCATCAAAAGAATTAAGGTTTCCTTTGTTTCTTAATAGAATCGGTTGTGCACCAAATCCTACATTCATTCCACCGGATTGTAAAATTTGAGCAGCCTCTTTACGTTCTTCAGGATTGTTAATAGATGTAATTTCAATTCCAGAGAAAAAATCATCTTGTACAATTTTCTTAATTGTTTCAACAGCTGGGCCATCTCCACCCATTGTTTCCGGATAAGCCATGAAGTGAACAATTCCGACTTTCATAGAATTATGAAGATTTGCTGACATTGTTTCGCCGATTTTTCGGCTTCCCTCCTTTAATGAACCCATTATTTAAGTACAGTCAAGACTGCTTTTCATTACTAATATGTTTTTTGAAGCAATAGGTTATATCCCATTGCTTCAAAAAACACTTCCATCAAGAGTGGTGATTATTTAGAATAATCAATCTTTTCGGAGTATTTGAAGCCGTTAAGTGCACCGTTATTAGAGAATTCGCATGCGTTCTTAGGATCTGGATCAACTATAACTTCGATTAAATATGGTTTACCTGAGTCAACTGCACGTTGCAGAGCTGGTTTGATATCATCATAATGTGTAACAAGCTCACCACGAACACCCATACCTTCAGCCGTTTTAACAAAGTCGATTCCGCGCTCTTCATTATCACATAATTCATTTTTGTAAATTAAGTCCGTAGAAATTTGACGTCCATTATAGAACCAGTTTTGTTGTTGACGAATTAAACCCATTAATGAGTTATTCATACAGAAAATAATGACCGGAATATCATGCTTTGCAGCTGTAGCAATATCTTGTAATGACATCCCCAAGCTTCCATCACCAAGGATGTTTACACTTTGTCTTTCAGGAAATGCAAGTTTCGCTGCCATTGCTGCACCAAGGCCCCAACCCATTGTCCCCGCACCACCAGTTAATAAGTAAGTTCTTGGTACATACGTTTCAAATAATTGAGAAGACCAGATTTGGCTGATACCGCAGTCATGTGATACGAAGGCATCTCGATCTAAGAATTCACGAAGTTCTCGCAATGCACGTTCTTGTCTGATTGGAAGTGTTGTGTAATCCGTTTTTCGTGCCCATTTCTTACGCTCTTCAGTTAAGTTGACCCTAGTACCTACTTCGGCAGTTGCAGCTACTTGAGCACCAAGTGCTTTATGGGCTTCTGCAAGTTTAACCATGAATGTTTTAACATCAGAAACGATACCTAAAATCGTTGGTACAACTTTACCAATTTCCTTATTATCAAGATTTACGTGGATAATTTTCTTACCGTTTTGTGTGAATACAGAAACATTACCAGTTGAACGATCAGCGAAACGTCCGGCAAGGTTGATTACTAAGTCAGCTTCAACAATTGTTTTGTTACCGAATGGAGTATCAAGCATCGTTCCCATACGTCCAGCGAATAAAGGGTGATCGTTAGGGAAGGTATCCATCCCCATGCCAGAAGTTACTACAGGGATTTGCAGTTCTTCAGCTAACGCTTTCAATTCAATGGTAGCGTTTGCAATGTTGACCCCTCCACCAGATAGTAAGACCGGTCTTTTAGCATCTTTTAATAATTCCAATGTTTTCTCTATATCAGCGTCAGAAGCTTGTGGTAAGTTATCGACTGGAGTAGAACCGATAAGCACATCTAAGTCGACTTCTATTTCAACTTTTTGTTGATCAACTGGTAAATCAAGAAGAACTGGACCTTTTCTGCCAGTAGTAGCTGTTACCCATGCTTCATGGATAAATTCAGCAGCTTTCGAACCGTCAGTTAAACGGTATGCAGCTTTCGTTACAGGCTTTGCCATTTCAACGATAGGCGCTTCTTGGAATTGCATGGTTCCAATTAAACTATTTTTTTGTTGACCGGTAATGGCTATCATTGGAATGGAATCCATCCATGCACCGTAAAGGCCAGTTAAGAAGTTAGTTCCGCCAGGACCTGATGTGGCAGCACATACGCCTACTTCACCAGTTGCTCTTGAATAACCATCAGCCATGAAAGCACCCGTTTGTTCGTGACGAACAATATATGATTCAATTTTAGTTAATTCTTTTACTGCATCATAGAATGGTAAAATCGCAGCTCCCGGTACACCATAAACATGTTTCACCCCTCTTTTTTCTAAATACAAGGCAATTAACTCAGCAGCTGTCATTTTTTGTTTAGCCATTTATATCTCTCCCTTTTGATCCTTTTTTATATTTTCAAAGATTTGAGCAATTGAATCTTTATCCCCAACGTTGCCCGGAAATACGATATAAGGTGTATCTTTGAACTTAGCTTCACTTCCGGTTAACCATACTGGAACACCGGCGATCGCTTGCCCTAAAATTTTTGCATATTTAATATCTAAGCCGTCAGTTGCCACATCACTCGAAGTTATACCACCTTTTGCAATGATGAATTTCGGCTTTACTTTTAGTGAGCGAATAACTTTAACTAAAGAACTTGAAACAGTTTGACTAATCTTTAAGTTTTCTTCCTTATCTTCCGCACTAATTAAATCTCTACTCGTATATACAAGCGTATCGCGATTAGAAGAAATATTTTGATCTACTAATTGACATACTCGTGTTAGCTCTTCAATTCTTGTTTCTTTATTTAGAATTTTCACAACACTCATTTCGATTTGTTCAATCGGGTATTTACTCATGAGTTCCTTAATTTGTTCCGTAGTTTTATTCGTGTGAGAACCTACTATAATAAAGCCACCATTGTTTTGGCTTTCATCATTTGAAACAATCTCATTAGCTGATAAATATGGACGATCCTGAATTCCCGCAATCGATTTAACAATAGATGCTGCAGTTCTAAACAAGAATTGCTTGCCAGAATCAATTGCTTTAAGGACAGCTAATGATACGATGTCCAAATCATAATAAGATTTAGCATTTACTATAATAGGAGCATTATTGTTAGCAGATAGTAAAATCTCATAAACTCTATCAATGCCGCCATTATGAATATCTTCCAGTGAAATGATCAATGCTGACTCTGAAGCTACGCTTCCATTTGTCTTTTCTTCAATCCATTTTGGCAAATTAGCGGTTTTGAAACCGAATACGGAATCATTCGCAAATTCTGTTTCATTTACTGGGACAAGCTGGCCGTCCACACCTAAATAATGAATATTATCTATGGTGTAACGATGTGCTTCAAAAAAAGCCGGAATGATTAAATGACCTGAAATTTGTACATCAGCAGTTTTTAATAATTCATCTTGGAGCACATTAATTTCAAGTGGATAATGCCCTCTTAATGTTGAGTCACTTCTACTGATAATTGAATAATTGATTCCCATTTCCTTAGTAACGTCAACAATGTTTTGGACAATCTCCCTATTGATGTTTTCCGTCTTTTCTGCATTATAACTTCTTGTGTTAGTTAAAATATAAAGTACACTTCTTTCATCAGATAATCCTTTTTTAATCCAGTCTTTTCCCCAGTCCGTGATGACAAAAATATCATGTACCGTTTGGACACCGGTTGGATCATCATCTAAAACGATAAACTTATGTTTTGTTTGATTTAAATGAGCTTTGATTTCAGCACGAAGGCTGTCATCCGATTTAGAGAAGAGGTCTAAAGTATCCTTTAAACTTAGATATTGGGTTGCGTTTGACAAAAACCCTCCCCCTTTCATTATCTAAAAATGTGATTAGCTAGTTACTCTATGCCCTAATAATTCATTTGCAGTAGAAATAATACGGTGTGCTCTTAATTCAAATAAATCAAGTAATTCATCCATTTTTCCAGAAACCCCAAAACGGTCATTTGTACCGATTCTTCTTAATTTAGCTGGTTGGTTTTCCGATAATACTTCAGCAACAGCACTACCTAATCCACCTATAATTGAATGCTCTTCAACTGTGATGACATGTTTTGTTTTCGCAACAGATGCAATAATGGCTTCTTTATCAATAGGTTTAATTGTATGGATGTGTAAAAGTTCGGCGCTTACACCTTGCTTTTCCAATTCACCTGCTGCTTTTAGTGATTCATCAAGCATTATCCCAGTACTGATGATTGTAATATCAGATCCTTCACGGTATTTAATTGCTTTACCTATTTTGAATGGTTCTTCTTTTTTGGTAACGATCGGTACTGGTAATTTGCCAACACGGAGGTAAATTGGTCCTTCATGGTAATAAGCAGCTTCTACTGCTTTTTCCATTTCCACCGCATCAGCTGGAACAATTACCGTCATACGTGGAAGTGATCGCATTAAGGAAATATCTTCAAGCGGTAAATGTGTTGCACCTTCTTGTGCAGCTGATGTACCAGCGTTATGACCGACAATTTTCACATTGTTATTTGAATAACATACTGAAATTCTCATTTGATCAAATGCGCGCCCAGTAAGAAAGTTTGCATAAGCATTGGCAAATGGCACTTTACCCGCCACTGCCATACCGGCTGCGGTACCTACTAAATCACATTCAGAAATAMCGATGTTGAAAAAGCGTTCTGGAAATCTATTTTTATATAGATTTGTCATATTCGATTTTGCGCAGTCCGCGTCAAGTACCACTAAATTGTCATGTTTTTCTCCAAGTCTAATTAGTGCATCAGCAAAACCTTTACGTGGTGCTTCTTGATTTGCCATCTTAAGCCAACTCCTTTAAAGCGATTTCTAATTGCTCATCATTCGGAGCCATTCCATGCCAATCATGGGTATCTTCCATAAATGAAACTCCCTTGCCTTTAACCGTATGAGCTAGAATTGCAGTAGGTCTGCCTTTAGTGCGTTTAGCTTCTTTATACGCTTCATTAACTGCATGAATATCATGACCATCAATTTCAACAACGTGCCAACCGAAAGCTCTAAATTTATCACCAAGATTTTTTACACCTTTTACATTTTCAACAAAATCATCAAGTTGAATTTTGTTCCAGTCGATAATCGCACAAACGTTATCAAGATTGTAATGTGCAGTTGTCATTGCCGCTTCCCAAACTTGACCTTCTTGTAATTCTCCATCACCTATCATGCAATAGGATCTTCTATTGCTGCCATCCAGTTTTGCAATTAATCCAACACCATTAGCTACCGATAATCCTTGACCAAGTGATCCTGAAGATATGTCTACACCTGGAATATGCTCTCCACATGGATGTCCATGTAACCTACCGTCAACATCCCTGAATGTCATTAATTCTTCAACCGGGAAGAAACCTTTTTCAGCTAATACTGAATAAAATACAGGTGTACAATGTCCCTTAGATAAGAAGAAACAATCTCGGTCTTGCCAATCTGGGTTGTCAGGATCAACATTCATGTGTTCAAAAAATAGGACGGACATTAATTCAGTTGCCGATAAAGAACCACCAGGATGACCACTTCCAGCATGGTTCGTCATTTTAACTATGTGCCGGCGAATCGTTTTCGTTAGATTATTATAAAATTCGCCTTTCTCTTTAGAAAAATCCACTATTTACTCCTCCTTTTAGTCGCACAATAAGCAACGTTGTTTCATTAAATGATTAAAAAAATAAAAATAAGTAATTTGTTGCTTATTAACTAACCTTGTTTCTTATTTTGATATTATCACCGTTTTTTGAATATTTCAAGTATTTTACCATTAAATTTTTTATAAAAATTTTCGCAGGGCAAAACACCAAAGTTCCTATTCAAAGATAAACTTTTGATTCAATAAATTTCCACAAAAAAAGAATTGGTCTTAAACATTCTTTCAGACTGTAGACAATTTGAACGTTCTCCTCTCCGGGCACTCGCTTTTCCAGCAGAAGTATCGCACCCTCCGTTCCAATCAACTTTGTTTTAACTTTTTAGAACCCCTTTTGTTCACAAAAAAAGAATTGGCATTATACCAATTCTTTTTCACATTATTTAATTATCTGTGTAACCAAGCCTTTTGGAAATCTTTTTACCAATATCCATTATAATTGGTTTAATTTCAGTTAATCTTTCTTCAGTCATTCGGATGCTTGGTCCTGATATACTAACAGCAGCTGTAATTTTCTTACGATTATCAAAAATTGGCGCTGCAATACAGGTGATTCCTTGTTCATTTTCTTCAATTTCCCTACCAATACCTTCGTTCCTTATTTTTCCCAATTCTTTAAAAAAGGATTCTTTATCGGTAATCGTTTGTTCAGTATGTTTTGGTAAACCATGCTTGTCAATTATATCTACGATCTCATTTAATGGCAGATGGGCCAAGATTACCTTCCCAACTGCCGTACAATGCATTGGGGCACGTCTTCCTACTTGTGAATGTGTTCTAAGGGTTTCACTTCCCTCAAGTTTTTCAATATAGACTACCTCTCCTTGATCATATACGGTCAAGTGGATCACTTCATTAATATGTGATTCTAACTCTTCCAGAAATGGTTTAGCTTGAGTTCTCAAGTCAATAGATTCAAGCAGCATCGAACTTAATTCTAAATATTTATAGCCTAATCTATATTTTTTAGTTTCAGGATTTTGTTCGATGAATCCATGATCTACAAGAGTACTTAATAGTCTGAATATAGAGCTTTTATTTAAATCTAGGTTGGAGGCCAGCTCAGTAACCCCAATCCCTTCTTTACGCTTGCTCACTAATGAAATAATTGTTAACGCCCTATCTACTGACTTAACCATTTATATTAACCTCCGATTAAATCCTATATTACTGATCCTGTTTCTTTATCTTACCACAAGAGCAATACCCAGACATAATACCAGTCAAAAAATAAACCAAAAAAGAAGGTATGACGCCATTAAGGGCAACTAAAGTGCCCTTTTGGGTCAACCTTCTTTACATAACTTTATGCTTGTACGAAACTATTTTTTGCCGAAATGAACTTCCCAATTGGATGACTTACAATCCCTTTCTCAAAATCAAATACTAGTTGTCCTCTTACAAGCGTTTTCGTCACTCGACAGTTAATCTTTCTTCCAACATAAGGGCTTTGTTGATGACGGTAATACAAATCTTCTGGCTGAATGGTGTATGATTTATTTGGATCAAGAAGAATGATATCAGCGTCATAGGAAACTTTAATGCTTCCTTTATTTCTTAAGTTAAATATTTCTGCAGGTTTAGTCGCAATCATCTTTGAAAAATCACTTACAGAAACCCCACGTTTCTTAACAGCCTCGTCAAACATTAAATCAACATTATTTTGGCAGCCACTAATCCCTCCCCACACATCAAACATATTATTCGTGTTGCTCTGCTTCATTTCTGGAGGACATGGGGAATGGTCTGAGGCCAGGATATCAATTTTCCCTTCCTTAAGAGCTTCCCATAATTTATCTTGTTCTGCTTTAGTACGAAGCGGCGGGGCGCATTTCGCAACAGGTCCTATCCTTTCAAAGGTTTCCATATCCAACGTGAAATAGTGAGGACACGATTCTATCGTAACCTCTTGGCCTAGTTTTCGTGCTTTAAGGATTTCTTCAACAGCCTCTTCACTGCTAATATGAACAAAATGCAATTTGCATCCAGTCTCTTTCCCCAATAACAAAGCACGTTTTACAGCATCAACCTCAGTAAAAATGGGGCGGGACTCTACATAATCCCTTGCTGTTGTCTTCCCTTGTTTTTTCTTTTCAATTGCCAGTTTATCGGTAAGCTCTGCATTCTCAGCATGTATAGATAAAATATGCCCCAATTCCGATAGTTTTTTCATACCTTGATATAAAGTAAAATCATCAACATTTTTAAAATCTCCAATTTCCTCACTGCCACATGTTGCCATAAAACATTTGAAAGCCACAACGCCTTCGTTAGAAAGGTCCTCTAAATCTTGGAGATTATCAGGAACTAATCCACCATACAAAGCATAATCAACATACGCCTTATTTTCAGCAGATCTTAATTTTAAATGCAGTGAACTCTTTGTAGTCGTTGCCGGCAAAGCGTTTAATGGCATATCTACAAATGATGTTGTTCCTCCTGCAGCCAGTGCTTGAGTTCCTGTTACAAACCCTTCCCACTCCGTTCTGCCTGGCTCGCAAATATGGACATGGGCATCTATCATCCCAGGCATGACATATTGATGAGCAGCATCTATGATTTCAGCAGATTCTCCGGTTATTTCTTTTGAAATTTCTGCAATCTTACCATGAAGTATACCGATATCTAGTTGTTCCACTGTATTTTCAATTACTACATTTCCGTTCTTTATAACTAAATCAAACTTCATTCTCCCAACCCCCTTTTTTTGCAATTTTCAGTATATTAACATTGTTCAATTGCCTTGTTCATTTCCTCCTCAGATTGCATCAATCCATTATAAATAGACAGAGAGAATAGCCCCCGGAAACATAGAAATACAAGTCTACTTTTCAAAAATTGTACCCTTTTTGAATTTTGAATCTTTAAATGCAAATTTCATCAAAAGCAAATATGCACTGCCTCCCACAACAACGCCGATAATCCATGCCAGCTCCACTTTCAAACAGGCTGCACCGGCGCCGATTAGCAATGCAAGCACCGCTGCTGGATTATACCCGGCAAATGGACCGTCTTCCTTATACAAATCTGCAACATTCACCTTCTGCTTTCTTAATATATAATATTCGACTAATAATATAGAAACAATCGGTCCTAAAAATGCGGAATATATAAGAATGAAGATTCCAAGACCCTTTGCCGAAGAATCCTGCACAAGAACCCAAGGGAATGAACAAAATGCAAGCAGTCCGGTTATGGTAACTGCAGGTTTATATTTCATTTTTGTAAGCAATGTAATAACATAGGTTGGCGGAATGATATTGGCAACCATGTTTACTGCCACCGCACCCAAAACAATAAATGCGGATACAAAGAGGGTAATATACGAGTTATCCACCACGACCGCAAATGCTTTCACAGGATTGTTGATGCCGGTTGCGGAAGCAAGCATTCCACCGATTGTAAGTGTCAAGCCGTACGCTGTTAAAATAGGAAGAAAGTACAAAAACCCGCGTTTTTTGTCGCTAATACCGGTTTTTAGCTCTCTTGAATAGTCCGCTGCACTTAAAAAGATAGCCGCATAATTCCCCATAAACATCATGATCAATGCAAAGAAAGGCAAGCCCCATGATCCTTCTGCATGAACCCATTTTTCTGCAATAACATCGCTATAGGAGGTTAGTAGAACGCCAAATACATAGAGAAGCGCAAGTACAATAACAATAGACGCAAGCGTTTCCACCCATTTAATGGCATGGAATCCATACAGCGAAAGTCCAATTTGCACTAACTGCAGCACGACAAAGCAAATGGCAACATTATCAAAGGCTCCACCCGTCATAATCTTCGCAATTTCATTTAAGGCAGTACCGCCAATCCAACTTTGAAAACCGTACCAAACGATGGCGGGAATACCGCGCATCAGTGATGATATTACGGAACCTTTCAGGCCAAAGGACATTCTAAGCTGTACAACATATGGGATACCCGTTCTGTATCCGAGCCTATCATTTAAAGCAAAAACAGTTGAAATGATACCAATTGCCATGATAGCTGCGGCAAATGTCTGAAAGATGTTTAACGTAGCGATTCCCGCTACAATCATACTGGCTCCAAGCGTCATATTACCTAGATTAACACCGTCACCAACCCACATGAAAATATAGTCTACCGGACTTACCGTCCTACCTTCCTCAGTTTTCGGATTAAGTGATTCATCCACACCCGTATCATGTTGGATCTGCGTTTCTTGTGGAACGTAACTTTCTAAATTTGTAGACATAATACATCCAACCCCTTTTTTATTGTTTGCCGCATTTTAATGCATTGGTTAACAAGTTAGGTCTTAGATGTTTGCCAAGGCTATGATATGTTACAAACTTCCTTCTAAGTGGTCTTTTCCGTTCATCATTCACAGGAATTAAAATGCGAATTTGTTTTGTTAAAAGTACTATTTTCCATCACTCGATGTATTGTCGCGCATTAAGCAACGTCGTTTCTTTGAATTTGCAAAAAAAAACCACATGACAACACTTTAAATCTGAAAATGCTTTCGAAGGGCTGTATCACCTCCTTAAAAACCCTAATGGTAAGCGCTTTCATTAACTGTATATCAAATTACAATTAAAGAAATATATCTGACAAGGAGGAAGAGATCTGTAATTCCTCATTAAAATGAAGATTCGACTCAATTTCACTAAGATGAATGAGAGATAAGCGTTCTGCAAGATCACCGTCCCTTTGCTTAATGGCATTAAAAATTTGCAAATGATCGTGAGAACCACATGTTTCCATTTTACCTCTTCCATAGATTGCTATAATCACATAAGTTAGGGAAATCAGGTCTTCCAGATATTGATAAAAATACGAATTCCCTGCGATTTCAGCTATTTTCAAATGAAAATCCCCAGAGACTTTTAAAGATTCATAAAAATCCAGACTACCATAAATATGTCGTTCTTCTTCTACCAGAGTCTCTAGTTCTTTTAATTGTTCCTCATTATAGAGTCTGCATGCTCTTCGCACTGCTTCCCCTTCTAAGATTCTCCTCATTTCAAATACTTCTTTTGCTTCTTCAATTGTTGAACAGGAGACAAAGGTACCTTTATGCTCTTTAATTTTCACTAATTTTTCATATTCCAATCTGCGCAGAACATTTCGAACAGGGGTACGGCTTACGCCAAACGATTCAGCAAGATCCTTTTCTATGAGTTGCATATTTGGCCGAAGCTTTTGCTGGATAATAGCTTGCTTGATTTTTTTATAGATATCCATTTCTAAACTATTCAACACTTTATACCTCCCCTCAATGAAGAATTCAAAATTGAATGCAGTATTGTATACAATACTGGGTAAAAAAATTTGAACTGGATTATTGTACTAAATTTTATATGATTGATCATTTAAATTAAGTTGTTTAAGTTGCTTCAATCTGTCTGTTTTCAAAGAACATTGCCAAATCTCAAAAGATCTAGCCGCCCTTCCTGTCCCTCAATAAGCAACATCGTTTCAATAAGTGAGTAAAATATAACATTTTATTCTATATTTCACATTTTTTATACTATCACCACTAATTTAGTTTTTCAACAAAAAATTTCAAAATTCAGAATATTTTTATCTCCTTATTTACATAAAATAAATACTATTATAGCAGGATGCAATTTTTCTACTTAAGACTATTCCTTTAAGGTAATAACAACTTTTGCACCTCACCACCCCATTATTAATAGCCATATAGGAGAAAGGCTGACCTTTTGAAAGGCAGCCTATCTACTGAGAAAAAAAGATTTTAATGCAGTAACATTTTACTTCTTAGGATCTTTAAACATGGTATATTGCTTACTTATATCACTTTTTAACTTTTATAAATGATTTAATTGCTTTTATAGCTGCTTCATAGTTCGGATGTTCCGTAATTTCCGGAACGTATTCAACATACTGTACGATATCATTTTCATCTACAACGAATACTGCACGGCATTCTAAACGATGTTCCTTTATATATGTGCCATAAGCTGTTCCAAATGACATCTTAAAATGATCTGAAAGGGTTTGGGCTTCTTCTATTCCTGCTGCTCCACACCATCTTTTTTGTGCAAATGGAAGATCTACACTAATTGTTAACACTTCTACATCATTTCCTAGATTGCTAGCTGATTGGTTAAATTGCCGTGTTTGTGCGTCACATACTCCTGTATCAAGAGAGGGAACACATGAGATAAGGCGGACTTTCCCTTTTGAATCTTCAAGTGTAACTTTTGAGAGATCGTTTGCTAACACTTCAAAATTTGGCGCTTTATCCCCAACACGAATTTCACTCCCAATCAACGTAACTGGATTTCCAGCAAATGTTACTATATTTGATCTTTCTATAGACATATTATTTTTCCTCCTATTCCCTTAGCAATTCTTCTAAAAAAAGTTACCTTCAACGATAAGTAGTATAGCCATAAATTATGTGGTTAAAGGGTTTATCCATGTGTCTAATATATGGGGTACTGTTCAAAGGTTCGTATCATATTACTCCTTAAACATAGTAAGAAGCACTATCACTACTTAGTAAAAAGTTTTCAATTTTTTCTTTTACTACGTTCTGAACTGCGTTTTGGACTAAAGTCAATGTTTCAGTCGGTAGTTCCGACCACTCTTTTTCTGTAACATGAATTTCTCGATTAAGAGTTTTTATCATCATATGTTCTAAATCTGTTGCAATATTCACTTTACTAATTCCACCATTAGGAATTTGAATTGCATTCTTTATCATCTCTGAAGGAGTGCCTGAACCGCCATGTAACACTAAAGGTACAGATGTTAATGCACGAATTTCCATTAAACGATCAATATCAATTTTTGGATCTTTAACGAGATAAACCCCATGTGAAGTTCMGATAGAAATCGCTAATGCATCAATACAGGTCTCTTCAACAAACTGTTTTGCTTCTTCAGGCTCTGTAAATAGCTCTTCATCAACGTCGGTTTCAATAAAGTCGGTTGTCCCTATCTTGCCTAATTCAGCTTCTACAGTTACGCCTTTTGAATGTGCATACTCAACAACCTTTTTTGTTATCTCAATATTTTTATTGAATGGTTGCTCTGATGCATCAATCATAACGGATGTAAAACCAACTTCGATGGCTTCTGCAATTACATTGAAATCCTTCGTATGGTCTAAATGTAACACAGCAGGGATCGTAATATTCTCCTCTTGGATCACACGATAAAACTCTCGGCTAAATTCCGCTAAATTAATTCCATATCGTTCCTGCTCCCTCTCAGAAGTTTGAACAATAACCGCAGATTTCTTTTCTTGGGCCGCTCTAAGTATAGGAGCTACCATCTTTGTAGCTCTAGGGGTAAACGAACCGACAGCAAATTGATTTTGCGTAGCTACTGCAAGTACCTTTGTTAATGAACTAACATTGTTTGGTTTTATATTTACTTTCATTCATTCAAACTCCCTTAAAGATGATTTAACTTATTTCGTTCATTCACGCCCTTTAAGTTACCTAATGAGCAACAGTGTTCCCTTTTAATTTTAAATACTTTTCTGAAAATCCAACATTTCCCCCTCTTTCTTACCCACTATCTGAAAAAAAGCGTCTGTATTTCAATGTACAGGATTCGGCATCTGACAGCCTCTTTTCAACAAGGGTTTTCTAAATATAATGCTATTACCACGTAAAAAAACATTCTCAACAAAGATAAATGAATCCATTTACTTACTAAATTAGCAATTCAAATTAGGCTTCCACTATTGTTCCTGACTTTAATGAATTTTCTTTTTCGGTATTATTGCCAATCGTAAGGGCAATAATTGCTGCTACAATGATGGCTGCAATCATTAATATGAAAGTTGAATTGTAAGAACCACCGCTGCTTTCAATCATATAACCCATTAATAACGGGGAGATAAATCCTGCAATCGATCCGAAACAGTTAACAGTAGATGAACCTGCAGCCATTATTTTCGCAGGAAGCGTGTCAACAACCAGTCCCCAGAATGCTCCTTGAGCTAAGAACATGAAGAATGCAGCAACACATTGATACGTAATGACCACTGCAGTGGAAGTAGATTGAAGCATTAATAATAATGCCAGCCCACTAATTACAGCATTAGGAATAAACACCCATTTCCTCTTTCCTTTTACTTTATCTGACAAGTACCCACCAAGAATAATGGAGACTGTACCTACTAAATACGGTAAGGCACTGAAAATGCCAGTATCCATTAAAGAAAGCCCCCTAACATTTATCAGATAAGATGGAAGCCAAGAAGTGAAGCCCCAGAAAGTAATATCAAAGAAGAACCAAATGAACGCCATTTGCCATAAAATCGGTTTTTTAAATAGTTCCTTAAAGGAAACTCCTGAGTTTTTTTCTTCATTCGATTTTTCATTCTCAATGTCTTCCTCTAATTCTGCAAGCTCTTCTTTCGTCATTTTAGGATGATCTTTCGGATTATCTTTGAATTTAAACCAGATATACAGACCGAGTATAATGCCCGGAATACCCATTACGATAAAAACGGTACGCCATCCAAATGCCCCAATAATTGCTGCAGCAGCAATAGCAGCAATAGCCGGTCCTAAAGTATTAACTGTTGACTGAATTCCAGTAGCTGTTCCTCGTTGTTTACTGGGAAAGTAATTAGCTATTCCTTTATAAGCAGCACCTGGTAAACATGCCTCACCTAAACCGAAAACGAATCGAATAAGTAACATAAGTGGATAAGAAAAAATAAAACCAGTCAATGATGTGAAAATTGACCACCAAACAATCGCAATGCTCATCACACGACGAAAGCCAAATTTATCTGATAACATCCCGCCCGGAATTTGGAACAGTGCATACCCCGCAAAGAAAATACTTAACAGTAATCCTTGAGCTGTTGCCGTAAGATTAAGATCTTCACCAATATATGGCAATGCAATAGTGATTACCATTCGGTCCAGGAAAGAAAACAGCCAACATAACCATAATACGAATAAGACAGTATAACGAACTTTCCATTTAGATTTCTTTTTCAGCTGCAGTTGTTTGTTCATTAAACAAAAACCTCCTGAATGATTTCATTTCCATCATGTAAAGTTGTGCCTTTTCTAAACTAGTTACGGTGTTACAGTAAAAACACGGTACATTACCAACTGATAACCTTTATACAAGCGCTTACATTTCTTCCATTCCACAAAATAAATCATTAACATACATCGCCATAACTTTTACCGGTGCTGTAAACTAATTTTATTACCTATTATTTCCCGTCCAATGAAGCACTTCAAATCATCTTTCTCCCCCCCTTATAAATAGATTTGAAGAATATTAAAACTGAAGATGTTTAATCAACACTCCTAGTTCCCTAATAAGCAACGCTGTTCCTTTCTATAACCAAAAAATTTTGTATAAAAAGAATGATTAGTTATGTCGAACGGTATAACAATCATTGTACTGATTTTTTGTTTTAAAGTACTAGGCAAGAAGGCGTCGCCATAGACTTTATCCTAGATAGATTCTTTAGTCCCTTCATTATTGGTTTTCGTTGCTTATTAGGAAACGTAGTTTCAACAAAAAATCAAAATCATCTTATTTATAATATTCTTACCTGAAATGAATTCTAACATGTGCATGAACCACTTTCAAGAAAATTCTGAATTTTACACCCTTCCCCTTAAAGTTTATGACACAGCCTTTCTCTTTTACTAGTAATGTAATAGTAAATGATATTTTATTGCTTTGATTTTATAAGATCAGATGAACTAATAAAACACCAGCAATTACAATCATACTGGCTTTACCCTATACACGTCCTCGAACAATAGAAGGTTCTTTCGCAAACATGACCATGAAACGATGAACATATTGATAGTTACCTTTGTCATCGGGCGAGCTATTAAAGTGCTCAACAACAAATAAAGAGGGTCATCGCTGGTATAAATTGCCAACAAAATCTGTGCAACATGCCGAGTTATCCTATTAAAAATAAGCTCTTAAAACATATGACAAAACCCCACCTGTTCCCATAGCAACTGGTGGGGTTTCTAACTGGCTTCTACATCTACATCAACCGGGAGGTCCATCTTTGCAATCACGTCCTTTCGTTTAAACGGCTAATTTACTGTATTCATCCAACTGATCTTTAGTTAAATTTTTGATGAAATGGTCAATGTTTATCGACTCGATTTCATACCTTTCACAAATCTTTAAATAACTTTCATAAGCTTTGTCATAAATGTTCATCATCTAGATTCCTCCTTCTGTTATATAACAATAAATTTAACTTATTAATAATATATAACAACCTTGTTTTCCCGTCAATGTATTTTTCTGAAAATTCGGTAAGAATTTCGTTTCTCTTAGTATTTCCCATATTGTTCTTAGCTAACCGTCTTATAAGAAAAAGCCGCCTTAGCGACAGCTCCGATCATAAAGCAAGAAATAGAATGCCTGTTACATTAACGGCCAATGAATAACGTAAAAAACCAACTCTCCATATAGGAAAATTGGTTTTTATCATTTCAACGATAGATTATCCAAGCAATGCAGTCAGTCATTATTTGTAACTGCTGCAAGCACAGTGTATTTAGTTCTGCCACTAATAGCTTCGCCTAAAATTTAGCCTCTCCAAGGGAGACTCCACAGGCGCCGTGCCTAGAAGGCTCCCGGACCGCCCGCGGAAAACGAGTGTCTAGAGTGGAAAATAAATTGATTTCGGCAAACTCGATCATTATCAGGTTTGCCTACAGTCTGAGCAGGTACTCCGGCCTGCTATTTCTTACATATCAACTAAACAGCGCTTTGTTTGTTCCCTTTTTTGAAGGGGATGGGGTCGGGAGTATTTCTTTTTGTAATATAGGACCGTATGTATCGACACGACGGTCTCTAAAGAATTGCAGAATTTTTCTGGTCTCTTCTATTTCTTTTAAATCAATTTCTTGGACAATAATTCCTTCTTCCTCATCAAGTGAAGCTAAAATATTCCCGAATGTATCGCTAATGAATGAACCGCCGTAAAAATTCATGTCCTTTTCCTGGCCCACTCGATTTGTCGCAGCAACGAATACACCATTAGAAATGCCATGAGCGGAAATTGCCTTTTCCCAGGATGATCTTGTTGATATCTCGGGATGGTCTGGCTCTGAACCAATAGCAGAAGGATAGAATAATATTTCTGCACCTTGTAAGCTCAAAATTCGGGCAACTTCTGGATACCACTCATCCCAGCAAATCCCGACTCCTATTTTTCCATAAGCCGTTTCATAGACAGGATATCCAGTATTGCCTGGAACGAAATAATATTTTTCATGATACTGGGGACCATCCGGAATATGATTTTTTCTTGTAATCCCTAAACATTCCCCATCAGCATCAAATACAGCTGCACTATTAAAATAAATACCAGCACCTGCTCTTTCGTAAAAAGGGACAATCAAGACAATGGCCAATTCCTTAGCCAATTCACCCATTGCGGCCAATGTACCGCTATCTACATCTTCTGCTAAATCATAATTTTTCACACTAACCGTTTGCGGAAAATATTGCGAAGAAAATAATTCCTGCAAGCAAACGATTTGTGCGCCTTTATTTACTGTTTCTTTTATTTTCCCTATCGTTTTTTGAATATTTTCCGCAATGAATTCCCCGCAATGAATTTGAATAAGCCCAACTTTCACTTTTGACATTTTCTCACTACCTACCTTTTATCATTTTTTATCTTATACGGTTGTGACGACCTGGTTTTCATATACGATCTTTCCATCCATGATCGTCATCTTCACTTCTGTTTCAAGAATTTCCTCTGTTGATATGCTAAATAAATTTTTATTTAATACTGCGATATCCGCTATCTTCCCTGCTTCCAATGTGCCTAATTCCTTTTCTCTGAAAGACCCGAATGCCGGTGTAGCCGTGTAATACTTTAACGCTTCTGCTAACGTTACTCCTTCCGACTCTTGCCACGCCTTCCCGGTTAAATCTTTTCTCGTGATTGCCTGATAAATGCCCATCATGGGATTTAAGGGCACTACAGGAAAATCTGTACCAAAGGCAATTTTTGCACCAGTATCCATGAGTGTTTTGATAGGATAATAGAGTGGTTGTTGTTTTTCACTGATTCTGGCCGTATATGCCTCACTTTCCATTAATTCAATATGTTTAGGTTGAAATGAGGCGATTACATTTAATTCCTTAAAGCGATGAACATCGTCTGGATGCAATACCTCCACATGTTCAATGACATGTCTGGCGTCCCTTTCCCCATTTACGTTTCTCGCTTCTTCAAATGCATCCAATGCTAAGCGGACAGCACCGTTACCAATAGCATGGAAACGAATTTGAAATTTTTCCTTATCTGCCTTTTTTACTAATTGTTTAATTGTTTCAGCTGGAAAAGTGGTCCCGCCTTTTGTTTCAGGACGGTCTTTGTAATAATCCAATAAAAAAGCAGTATGACTAGTCACGACCCCATCTATAAATTGTTTTAATCCAGAAAAGGTAAGCTTGTCTGACTGATAATTTTTTTGTAATTCCTTGGCCGCAGCTACATCCATTTTTAACTCCGGCGAAAAGTGAATTCTGGTTGTTAGTAACCCTTCTCTCTCAAATTCCTTAAAAATTTCAAGGTCGTCTAATGGATTCGGAGCAATTTTAGCTCCGTATAAATCATTTACGGATGTGATTCCCAACCTTTTTGTTTCATTAAGAAAATCTTGGAATAGGTTTACACGTTTTTCTTTCGGTAATTTGTATGCATGTTCTGATGCATACCCAATTGCCTGTTCAAATAGAAGGCCTGTCAGTTCCCCATTTTCGTCTTTTCCAATTTCCCCATATTCCGGATTTGGGGTATCCTTCGTTAATTGGATCATTTCCATCGCTTTACTATTGATCCATGCGTAATGCACTTCTGCATTGAATAATAAAACGGGACGATCACAAATATATTTATCCAGTGTCGTTCTATGTGGCAGCACTTTATTCTTCCAATTGGTATGATCCCAGCCAACACCGAATATCCACTCATCATTTGGTCTCGTTTCTGCAAATTCGGCTACTATTTTGGCTGCATCTTCTTCTGAAGCTGCATCAAATAATTTGGCACTATCCTTCTGTAAAATGCTTCCCATCATAATGTGCATATGAAAATCATGAAATCCCGGAATGATCAGCCCTTCTTCGAAGTCATACACCTTTGTTTGATCTCCAAGGAATGACATTATATCTTCTTTAGAACCGATTTTAATCATTTTATTATCTTTAATAGCGATAGCTGCCTGTATAGGCTCATCTTGTAATCCAGTAAAAACATGTTGACCAGAAAGAATGATATCTGCATTTACCATTATTATCCTCCTTGATGCATAAAGCTTTTATGCTTGAATTTCTTTTTCAATCGCACTATCAATAGAAAGCTCTGGCGGCCGCTTACTAAACATTTTCGTATTTGAAAGCAGCATGATGACACCAATTCCGAACCATCCTAGTCCGAGTAAAAGTGCCTTTGAATCAAGACTGGTCCATAACCAAATTGTGAAACCCGTACCAGTAATCGGCAGTATAAGGTATTTCAGTGCATTAATTCCTTTTCGCTGTTTTTCTCTAATAAAATAATGGGAGATAACCGAAAGATTGACAAAAGTAAATGCAACAAGCGCCCCAAAGTTAATAAAGGATGAGGCTGTCACTAAATCAACAAATAAAGCAGATAAAGCAAAAATACCCACTAAGATGATGTTGTGTGTTGGAGTTTGAAATTTCGGATGAATATGACCAAATATTTTCTTTGGAAGAACTCCATCTCTTCCCATCGCATACAAAAGCCGCGAAACACTTGCATGAGCTGATAAACCGGAAGCCAGCCCCCCGGTAATGTATCCTGCTAGAAAAATAGATTGAAATAAATGACCCCCGATGTACATGGCAATTTCCAAGGAAGCGGAATCTGGATCTTTAAAGGCTTGGAAATTCGGGTAAACAAGGTGACTGATGTATGAGATGGCGACAAACAGACCTCCCCCTATTAATGCGACGAGGAAAATGGCCTTTGGTATCATTTTTTTCGGATTAATGGTCTCCTCCGAAAATGTGGTTACAGCGTCAAATCCTAAAAAAGATAAACATAAAATGGAGGATCCTGCCAATACTAAAGATAGCGGTATATCGCCATTCACGAATGGAGAACTCATGAATAATGTTCCTGAACCCATTCCGTTCAGTAACCCTTTAATCGAGAGGAATGTAAATATAACGATTATTAAGAATTGAAAGGCAACTAATAATAGATTTATTTTTGTTGCTATTTTCACTCCAATTATATTTACAGCGGTGATTAAAATGACAAAGGCAATTAACCAGACGGAAAAGGGAACGGATGGAAAATACGCGTTTAAGTAAATGGCGATCAATAATCCATTGATCATTGGCAAAAATAAATAGTCCAATAGGATGACCCATCCCACTAAGAATCCAAGGTGAGGATTAAGGGCCTTTTGAGTAAATGTATAAGCAGAACCGGCAACAGGGTAGGCCTTGACCATTTGACCATAACTATAGGCTGTAAACAACATACCTACCAAAGCTATGATATAAGCAGCCGGCACCATCCCTTTCGTTATTTCCGCAACAACTCCATAAGTTGAAAAAACTGTTGTAGGTGCCATATAAGCCAATCCAAATAGAACTAAGGGAAATACTGTTAACGAACGTCTTAATTTTGCATTCTCCATGTATCACTCCACCCTTATTCGTGATTAATTAATTTATATGCAAATACCATACCAAGCGGAGATTGATTATTTAACGGTTGAATTATCCGTATATTCCCAATAACTAAAATATACTGACTACTTAATGGATTACTAGTTTTATGCAATATTGCATCAATTAATTATGATTGCATAATAGTCATTAGCTACGAAGATGTCTCACCGTGTATTCTGGTTCATACGAATAAGGTTCGAAATAAGCTACGTGCCGTAATGGCGTCATCGTTAAATTGTATCTGATATGACACGCAAATCCCGCGCTTATTACTACTGTGTCATATAGAAAAAGCCCTCAAAACTTATTTATTTATGAGTATAAGAAAAGGGACCACGAACATCCCTCCCCTTGAAACTACATTATTCGACATCAACTTGGTAACCCAGGTCTTTCTTGCAATCTTTTTGCCACTTCTTAATTAAAGGTATACGCATCCTTGGATATCAACCCATCTTTTTTATGCTTACCAAGTAACTTGTTAAACCTTTTAATGTGCTTGACAATCCTTTTGTCTGCTTCCAGTTTTTCAAAACGGACCACGGTATCCAAATGTGTCTGTAGTGAACGGGCAACACATGGTTGACAATTTCCCTATCTTCTTCGAATTGCTCAACAAGTGTCTTTATATAGGATGCATTAATAATTAGGATGACGGAATACTTCCTTCCCCTCGAAAAAAGTCATCAAGACCTTCGCTTCACCAATTGACGTTACTGGAATCTGAAAGAGATTTTTGTCTAAAACGATCAAGTCCGCTTTCTTGCCCGCCTCTATAGAACCTCTTTCATCCTCTTGGAAAATCAAATGAGCTCCGTTGATTGTATAGCTAGTAATCATATCTTCGAGAGAAGCTTTTTCCTTAGGCCACACTACTTTATTTAGATCGTCTTCTGTGGTTTTGTCTGGATCCAATCTCGTTATCCCTACTTCTAATCCTGTAAGGGGATACATATCTCTTTTAAAAGTATCTGTTGAAGGAAAATCACTCGATGAAGCAACCGGTATTCCGGCTTCAAAATAGCTACCCATATGATTAAGTTCCTTCAACCCCTCACCTCTTACATTGGTATACCAATCCTTACCAAACCAGGAAGGTTGAGGAGTAGGTATTACTCCTAAGTCCTTAAACCGGGCAACATCATTTTCCTTTACCCAGTCTAAATGGGTGATTACATGACGCGAATCCCTTTTTCCATTTAATTTAGCCGCATATTCAAAAGCGTCTAAAGCATTATGAGAAGGGTAAAACCCCTGATTGCCAATCGCATGGATATAGACGCGAAAACCTTCTTTATCCAAAGCTGCCACGGTCTTCTCTAATATATTTTGATCCCAAACTAGTTTATTTTCTCCGACACCATCAGCAAATATTTTAATTGTATCTATCTTGTACGACTTTCCTTGATATTTGTTACGGAGTTCTTTTAACCTCCCGATTTGCTTTGTCCCTTTGTTTTCATCAGCCCATAACCCTAAATCGTATCTCACGGTCAATTTACCCGCATTATCAAGCTCTTCAAATGCTTTAAGCAAACTTTCCGTTGGGTAGTGAACAGGCACGAATACTGAGGTAACTCCATCCTCTGCAGCTGTTTTCTGCCAAGTTAAAAGCGTCTTTTTATACTGCTTTACCGTAAAGTCCGGTTGAGGAAGAACGTTAATTACAAGGTTTTCGGCGGAAAATTCGTTTAAAACTCCTGTCGGCTCTCCTGTTTTAGGATCACGTTCAATAGTCCCGCCTTGCGGATCAGGGGTGTTTTTGTCTATCCCTGCAATCTCAAGAGCCTTTGAGTTGACTAATATACTGTGATGGCCGTTTGAGATAAAGACAGCAGGTATATCAGGGACAACTTGGTCAAGCAATTCTTTAGGAGCCAGCCCTCTGGATTTACTATCTCGTTTGATGTCATCCCAGCCTACTCCACGTAATTGCTTTATATTGGGATGCTCTTTTAAGTAATCCTTGATAGCCTGTTGGCGTTTTTCCACTGTGGAATAAGGATTGAGACTTAGCCAAAAAAGGCTTTCTGCCATTAGGTACGCATGGTTATGACTGTCGGTAAACCCAGGCATGACCATTTTCCCCTTTAGATCAATCACTCTGGTATCGTTCCCCTTGAAGGCTGCAGCTCCCTTGTTATCACCAACGTAGAGAATCTTGCCATTCTTAACCGCAACTGCTTTCTCCCAACTCCGATCTTTATCAACTGTGTAGACTTCACCGTTTTTAAAAATCAAATCAGCCGTTTGATTCGAAGTTACCTTCCCAGTCACCTTATTCGAACTTTTCTTTTCCAACGAACACCCGGTAAATACCGAACTAAAAAGCAAAGCTATAAAAAAAAGTAAGAAGTATTTTTTCTTCATCGTAATCAAACCCCTATCGATTGATTTTTTCACCCTAGTAATCAAATTTCTATAGGAACTAAAAAAAATTTGACATTGAACTATTTAATCCACTTGAAATACTAAAAATTCATTGGTAATTGCTCAGTTGTATTTAGTAAAGAGGTATCTGGTTTCACAAACACCCACAATATAGCTGCAATAAACACAGGGATTACTGTTACTCCTAAAGTGATATTCCAACCAAAGTTTTCTGCTGACCATCCACATAATAACGGTGATACAAATGCTCCTAAATTCCCCCATAAGTTCATCCAACCTGAAACTGATCCAGAAAAGTTTCTCCCTAAGTCTGTAGCTGCGGCCCAAGAACACACTACTGTGAATCCGAGTGAGCCCAAGCATAATGATAACCACAAAACATTCATATATGGTGATACTGTCATAACAGCCAGGTACATTGAAATAATAAAAACTAATAAGCCTGTTATTGCTAAAGAGGATCTAGATATTTGTTTTGAAAATCCTTTATGCACTAAGTAGTCGGAAAGAATTCCACCAGACATTACAGTTATCAGAATTGCCAACCATGGTAGGCTTGCAGCAAATCCCATTTTACTTAATGAGAATCCCCTATCTTCCAATAGATAAGTAGGTAACCAAACTAAAAAGAAAGTAATAATATATAAAACAACAAAATACTGCACTCCTAACGCCCAAAATTGAGAGTTTTTCAGAAAATTACTCCAAGGTGCCCTCACTTTAGCAGTTTCAACAATTTCTCTGTTTTCAAGTATATATTCTTTTTCTTGTTCATTAACTAATTTGTGAATTTCAGGATAGTCCCTGGCAATAACGTACCATACAGCTGCAATCATTATTCCTAAAATACCAAAAATGTAAAATACAGCTTGCCAGCCAAAGTATTGATAGATATAAACCGTAACGATAGGGGCTATAACTGGTCCAAAATATGAACCTGCCAATAAGGCACTAGAAGCTCTAGCTTTTTCATCTTTTCTAAACCAGTTTGTATTAAATACGGCGTTAGATGGAAACATTGGTCCTTCACCTATTCCAAATAAGAATCTCACTACATACAAAAGACTGTGAGATTTCACTAAACCTGTAAGACCTGTAAATACTGACCACCAAATAAGAGAAAATGCAATCATTTTCCTTGGCCCAAATTTTTCCGCCAAAAGTCCAGCTGGAATTTGAACTAACGCGTAACCTAATGAGAATAATGATGCAAGCATACCAAACTGAACTTTATCCAATCCTAAATCATCCATCATAGGCTTTGCTATTATAGAAATATTTGACCTATCCATGTAAGCGATTACACCGATGATAAAGAAAAACAGTGCAAGTCCCCATCTAACCTTTGTTGGTTTCTTTTTCAAAATATCCCTCCCCTTAATGGATAATGGAATCATGATATTTAATTTTTTCTGCTTAACTTCAGATTTCAATCACTCAAAGTTTTCACCAACGTAAAGCATCTCTTCATCCCTAACAGCAACCGCTACCGTCCAACTTTAATCTTCATCAACTGTGAAAACGTTACTATTATTAAAGATTAAATCAAACATTTGATTCGATTTTTCTTCACCAACGATCTCCCAGTAGAAAACAAACCATTACCCACCTATTGGATTTTCTGAATCCTTTTAGTCGATTGTTCTACTTTCAGAGAGAGGAATACTGTTACTTTGACTATTTCGGACAAATAATACTGAAATAAGAGAGGCGATACAAAGAAATACTAAAAATAATGCCAGTGGAATCCAAGAATTATTGTAAGCGCCGACTAATATAGTCGCAATCATTGGAGCAGTTCCACCAAATAATGCAGAGCCTGTTTGATAACCAAGTGTTATTCCTGTATAGCCAACATTCGTATTAAACATTTCAGTAAACATTGTACCAATAGTCGCCGCAATTGGAGGCCATAGAATTCCTAATCCTACTATTGAAATAACATATAACCAAGGAGTAGAGTGTAAGGAAAACAAATAAAAGTATGGAAAGGCAAAAAGAGTTATCCCGATTGTCCCAATAAGAAAGACTCGTTTACGGCCAATTTTATCAGACAACATTCCCATAAATGGCATGCAAATTGCTGTAACGATTGTTGCCACCGTAACTACATTTAAAGCTGTAGTCCTTGAAAAACCCTGTGTTTCCGTAGCATAGGAGATGAAAAATGTGGAAAATAAGTAGAATGGGCCCACTTCAACACATTTTGCACCTAAAGAAATCAATACCGCTCTCCAATGATATCGGAGTGTCTCAAAGAGTGGAATTTTTACGACGTTTCCTTTTTCTTTCTCTTCTTTGAATGCCGAGGTTTCCTCAATCCCTTTTCGTATCCAAATACCAATAACAACCAAAATCGCACTTAAGACAAATGGCACTCTCCATCCCCATGATAGAAATTGTGATTCTGGAAGTAAACTCATTAATGAAATGGAAAATGTCCCTAGTAACATCCCAAGAGGGATACCCATTGCAGGAAAGCTTCCAAAAAAGCCACGTCTTTCTTTAGGCGCAGATTCAACAGCTAGGAGTATTGCTCCTCCCCATTCTCCGCCAAGCCCGATACCTTGAACGAGACGAAAGAAAACAAGGAGGATTGGTGCCCAAAGCCCTATCATGCTATATGTTGGAAGGAGTCCAATACAGACGGTAGAAACTCCCATTAATAAAAGTGAAAGCACGAGAGTATTTTTCCTGCCAAACTTGTCTCCCAAATGACTAAATACAAGCCCTCCAAGAGGTCGTATAAAAAAAGTAATGCCAAATGATGCATAAGCAAGCAATAAACTTACAAATGGATCATCATTAGGAAAATACAGTTTATTAAACACAAGTGCAGCAACGGTTCCATAAAGAAAGAAATCATAAAATTCAATGGTACTGCCAAGTAAACTCGCAAATAATATCTTTTTTGATTTCTTGTCCAGTTTCTTTTTCCCACTCAATTTAACACACCTCCGAATTAGTTATATTTCTGGATGTGGTTTCTTAGATGTTGAAGAATTATCAAGATGGCCTTCCGATAATTCTTCCACATTTTCTTTAATAGAAGGTAGAGAGCCTGACTCTTACCTCTCGTATTGCTTTCCCATCCGTAATCATCTTGAACATGAGTTAATGAGCTTTTAATTCAATATGTATTATGTATAATGTATTGTGTATACACAATACATTATAGAAATACAGTCAATAAAGATAAAAGTCGTTCTGGTGAAAAAGTTTAAAGACAATCGCCACTTGTTCTCAACCGTGGACATATTGATATATCAACCTAAGCAAAGATGTTTATCGGTATATCCAAATTTCCATGAAATCTCGAGTGCTGCACACTTAACCTTTTTAACCAATGGAGGCAATAACTCCTTTTCATAGTTCACCTCAAGACCTGCAACACTAATGCCCGCTATGATATAACCTTTATGATCAAAAATAGGAGCGGCTACTGCAGATATATAATTTTCAAGTTCCGAGTGACTGACCGTAAATCCCGTTTTTCGAGTCTCTTCTAGAAGAGTACGAAGTCTCTCATTAACTGTAATCGTTCCAGATGCGATCGACTTCAGTTCGGTTTGCTCTAAATATTGTTCCTGTTCATACTTCGGCTGAAAAGCGAGAATAACACGTGAACACGCTCCGGCATATAGCGGCATTCTCCGGCCAATTGCCGTATTAAGCCTTACCCGCTGTTTTGTATCCAGTTTTTCGATGCAGATTGCCTCATTGCCATCAAGTACGATGAGATTAACGGCTTCCCCTACCTTATCATGAAGTTTTTGCATAATCGGCAGAGCTACTTCTCGAATATCGGACCGTTCAGCTACTAAATGGCCAAACTGAAGAAATAACAGCCCAAGTGAGTATTTTCCACCTCTATCTTTATCGAGAAGACCCATCTCTTCAAGTGACATCACCATTCGAAAAACAGATGTTTTCGGTATCCCTGAAAACTGTACGATTTCATTAAGACTTAGCTTTGAATGCGTTAAGAAAAGAGTAAGGATATCCATTGATCTGACGACTGTCTTATTTTTGCTTTGCATGAGTTTCCCCTCCTTAACCACAACAAAAGCCCTTTTTAGAAAGCTCACACAACTTTAACTATTAAACTTAAAAAATAATCCTGCCATAAGTTTAGCTGAGTATTTTGCCGTATTTCCCTTCATAGAAGGTTAGTGGTGCCCCTTCGCTAATGTCGAGTTCAGTTACTTCTCCAATAAAGAGTGTATGGTCCCCAGCTATTTGTTTACTATGGACCTTACAGACGATGTTTGCTAAAGCATTTTTTATTACTGGAAGTTCATTTATCCAGCCAAATTCAATCTGGCGATTATCTTTAATCTGCCCTGCAAAATGCATGGATAACTCTTTTTGGGCATCTGACAATATATTTACAGCAAATTTTCCAGACTCATTAATTTTATCTAGCATTTTAGCATTTTCGCCTATGGATATGATAACCAACCTTGGGTTAAGGGAAACTGACATAAATGCATTCGCCGTCATACCGTGTGCTTCATTTTCTAAAAGTGTCGTGATCACTGTTACTCCTGTAGCAAATTTCCCCATCGCATTTCTAAAATTTCTATCATCCATCATTTTATAACCTCCTTAAAATTTGTACTGCACTGAGACTTTGACTCAAAAGGTATCTGTTTTAAAAATTTAACCGTCACTTCTTCCGCAACACCTCCCTTCAGCATTTCTATAACTTGACCGCTAATTTCATCATTTTTCCTGCTGGACCCATATCTTATAAATAACCCCTGACAAGTTTTGTTCCAGGTTTTGATTTCTACATGATATACACCTGGTGCTGGCAGGATATACTTATTTTCGATATGGAACTCCATATTTTTCTTTTTATCGTGTTTATGTCTATTTGAACCATAAACGACCCCTTTAACTTCAAAATGATGTCCCATATAGTAAGGAACAAGGTGGACATCTCCGGCCCTTACTATTTTCCTGATTATGGTTGAACTTATTTTTTCGCCATTATGTACCTGTTTTGAAATCACGGTTACATCAAAAGGGTTATTTTTACTCATTTTTTGCAAATAATCAGCAGTCCCCTGAGCTTTTTTACCAAAGGTAAAGTCAAAGCCCACAACTAAGTGTTTAGCTTGAAGACCTAAAACATATTGTTTAATAAAATCAGATGGCAAAAGGGAAGCAAATGATAAATTAAACTTTATGACAAAAAGTTTATCCACTCCAATGGCAGCCATTCTTTCAATCTTTAAAGCCAGGGGAGTTATATATCTCCAATCTTTCTCCAATTTGATTACTTCATTTGGATGTGGATCGAAGGTCATCGCCGTGAATTTAAGATTGTTCTTTTCAGCTATTTTCTTGGTTTGCATTAACAGAGATTGATGACCTAAATGAACACCGTCAAAAAAACCTAATGCCATTACATGAGGCTCCCTTGGATATAGGGATCCCTTTAGTGGATGTGTTAAATGGTAAACTTCCAACTTGCTTCACCTTCTCCGTCATTAAGTTAATAAAATTTTGTCAAAGGGGAAAAAATGGTGTTGTCGATTTTATTTAATGGAATACTGGACTTCAAAAACCTTGCATCCGTTTGCTAACCAAGGACCAAGTTTCGTGCCCGGTGGACGGGTATTACCCATTCATGCGGAATCAACAACTTTCCAAATAATCTTGAATGTGCACTCATTTTTTAACGATTAAAGGGTTCTGTGTAATGAATTCTGTATACATAATCCATCACACAGAACATTCACATACCTGCTTCCTGTGATACCCAATTATCAATTTGAGCATTCAGCACTTGGTCCCTGTGGAAGAATATATCAGAGATAAAAGGCTCCTCGTTGTTTGATGTCACGAGAAGCCATTTGATGGATTGCCATATTGCTATAGGAATGCAGAATCCCGGTACATGCCTCTTTATTTTTCCGTGGAGTAATAGCGGACCTCGAAAATCTTACAGCCATCTGGTGATTTCCACGGTCCATGTTCCATACCTGGAGGGCGGCAAGCAACCATTCCTGCTGTAAATTCCTCATTTAGACGCAAATCGATTAAAGATCCTTCAATAATATATAATTCTTCCCAAAAATCATGGACTTGCACGCCATTAGGAGATGTATCTGTCCCTGGACCGTTATGAAGAATTCTTGTAGCGACCCCTGTAGTAGGGTCAGAAGCAATGATTCTTTCAGAAAGGCTCTTAACTTTACTAAAAGGCTGCGCTTCAAAAGTGGTATGATCGACAAATTCATGTTCTTCTTTTTTCTGATCTGCATAATAGCGAACTTCGAAAATCCTGCAGCCATTAGGTGATTTCCATGGACCATGCTCCATCCCTGGAGGACGGCATGCAACCATTCCTGCTGTAAATTCCTCATTTAGACGTAAATCGATTAAGGATCCTTCAATAATATACAATTCCTCCCAAAAGTCATGGACTTGTACGCCATCAGGCGATGTATCAGTACCTGCTTCCAGTTCAAGGATACGAGTTGCTACATTAGTATCTGGAATCTGCGCAATAATTCGTTGAGATGCACCTTCTACAGTTTTTGAAGGAACGGCCTCAAAGGTTTTATACTCAACAAATTCCAACTCTGGTTTTCTATCAATTTTCATTTTTGATTTTTCCATTTCAAACTACCTCCGCATCCACTAAAATATGAACCTGATAATTCAATTGAATTTTGTTATCTGTTAAACGATCATATAATTCTGCTGAAAATGCTTCCCCATAAATGAATTCGCCATTTATAATCGGTAATGTTCCGCAAAACACAATCATATCCTCACTATCATAGCCACGTTCTTCGATAATTTTGAGCAATTCTTCAGGATGCAAGAATTCTCCTAGCTTGCCTGCTTGGTACTCGTTTTTCACCCCATCGACAATCATCCAGCTTCTCATTTCAATGTCATCCCATCGATCTTTTACGTCATCCAAGGCCCAAAATTGTGTTGAAATAGGTTTGCTGCATACTTGTTTGGATTTCTGAATAGACACTTTTTCAAGCCCGCGGTCCGTGTGGTCACTGCCTAGTCCTAAATACCATTTCCCTTCAATTTTCATGATGACCACTTCTGCTTCTCCGCTGCTGCTTTCTTGGATAACTGAAATTGAGTTATTTGTCGTAATGAGATTTGTTGAAAGATCGTAAATCATCGGAACTTGTGGAGGAGCCGGAACGCCGATCTCCTTCAATTCATCAATATGTTTTTTTACAGATTCCTGGTCTTTTCCCGTATAGCCGGCAATAAGTAATCGTTTAGGGTCTGCGACAATATTTCTTCCACAAACATTAATATTTATCAACTGAATTCCTCCTGCCTATCTAATACCCGGTGCTTCAAATTAGGGAATACATCACGAATTTTAGCAACCTGAGCCGGATCAATCTCTGTTTTAATAATAGTTTCTTCATCTCCTCCAGCAGCCACAACAATCCCCCATGGGTCAACCACTTGACTATGACCAGCTAAAAGGACGTCATTAGTATTTCCCACACAATTACTCGAAATCAAGAAACACTGGTTTTCCAATGCCCGAACTGAATTGAATAATTTCCAATGCTCCAGTCTTCTATGCGGCCAAGCAGATGTAACAAGAAGTAACTCTGCTCCTAAATCCACTTCTGCACGGTACAATTCAGGAAATCGCAAATCATAACAAGTTGATAAGCCAACTTTCCCGAATTCTGTATCGACTACAGTTGTTTCATTTCCTCTCGTCAATATTTGACCTTCTTTTGAACCATAACGAAATAAATGCATTTTTCGATAGGTTCCTATTAGTGTCCCATCCGGAGAAAATAGAACACTTGTGTTGTAGTATTTTCCATTATTTTTTTCTATAAAACTACCTGCAAATATATATGACTTAACTTCTTTGGCCTTTGCGGAGAAACGTTGGACAAAATCGCCATTCAATTCTTCTGATTCGTCTATATAGCGATCAAAAGAAAAGTACCCCGTTGCCCACGTTTCTGGTAAAACTATTAAATCTTGTCCTTTTAATCCATCAATCATTGACTCCACACGATCTATGCGAGCAGATTTAGACTCACTATCTTTAATCTCCAATTGTATCGATGCTATTTTCATTTCTGCACCACCCTTTCATTTATATTTTTTATATTAGTTCTTCCACTTGAGTGGGAAGTGAATAGCTTCCTAAAAATTTATCCACCATTTGAACCGGCTCATCATAGCCGTAATTTCTAAATGAAAAGCCTTTCGTGACGAAAGGTGCACCATTATAGAACATTTCATACTGTTGATGCCTGCCACCGAATTCTGAACCAATGATATCCCATACTAACTTAAATAGTTTAATTTTCTCCTCAGCCCCAACTCCCGTAGAACGTATATATTGATACATATCATCTTTCGTTTCAGGATTGATGAGCTCTTTATATGAGGATGGTAATTGTAAAACGCCTCCACCGCATAACTCCCGTAAAATTTTAATAGTGGAAGCATAGATGGTTTCCTGTTGACCGACTACACCATAAAGAAAACGTGGATTTGGTCGTGCCACACCGTTTTTGTCGATGATACAATTATATTCCGAAGCTAAAAGATTACCTTCTACAGAAGCCGCAATAGAAGCGAGTTCCCCTAACTTCTCTTGGACTGATGGGATTTTATCGATTCCATTCATCGCAGAAACTTTTCGGGCAGCACCAATCAAAAATTTTAATTTAGTACTAAATCTTATTTGCGCTTGATTATTTCCTAATACATGAGCTGGTGTTTCATGGAACTGAGCTCTAACGATGTCAATATTTTTGTAAACAAAAATATCTTGCCAAGGAATAAATACATCGTCAAAAACAACTAACGAATCACTTTCATCAAAACGGGAGGACAATGGGTAATCAAATGTGCTTGGTGATTTTTCAGCATAACCAGGCCTCGCATAAAATTTTAATCCTTTTGCATGAATCGGCAGGACAAAAGACAAAGCATAATCTTCATCACCAGGTCTGAGTGGTGTAAGGCAACTTACGAATAGGTAATCGGATACGGCTGATGCAGTACCGAGCATTTGAGAACCTCGAACAATAATTCCATCCTCCCTTTCTTCGTACACTCCAACTGGGAGAAATTTATCTTCCTGCTCATGAGCTGCTTTACTTCGGTCAATTTGTGGCGGAATAATAACGTAGGTTACATATAGATTTTGATCTCGCACATGTTTATAGAAATTCAAAACATTCTTTCCATAACCTTCTCCTCCACGATCAAACACTTCGGGTGAACTGGCAAAAGCAGCCAAAAAGCTGGCAACGTGATCAGGGCTTCTTCCGACAAATCCACAAGTTGCTTCAGACCATTTAGAAATCGCCAATCTTCTCTCTCTAAGTTCTTCCCGACTCCTTGGAATCATATAAATTTTATTTGCTAGCGTACCGTCCTCAGTTTTGTATGTCATATTCTGAGATTCATCCCATGCTAGGTCGTATAAGCCTGCAATGGTATGGGTAATTCCCGTAAAAGCTGGGTGGGTCGTCACATCCTTTACTCGTTCCCCATTTATGTAGATTGCCCTATCATCTTTCAATGTCTGTAAATATTCTTTACCTGTTCTAACCATACCTGATTCCTCCTATATGTTTGAATAAGTACATGTTTTAACGATTTAACAGCTAAAAGGCAAACCTTAATTGTATTTTGTATGATGTATTATGTATTGTGTATACATTAAAGACTTTGCCAATTCCTATCATGTAATTATGGTCGGTAAAGTCATATTGAATTTTAAGGTTTATCCCTTAAATATTTTCTCCTCTTCACCTATGAACATTAACAACGGGTAAACGCTTTCATTTGCAATGAACTATAGTCGTATCTTTCAACACTATGGCTTACTATTTAAGCAAAAACCCAGGAAAAAGCATACGGAAGAATTTCTCCAAGGTTTTTGCTCTAAACGTGAGAATTGGTTTGACCTTGCTGTAAATCTTCCATTTCATAGGCAAGTTTATTCAAAACCATTATTTTTTGTCCCCTAGAAATATAGTAAACTACCTTTTACTTGGAGCAATCCCTCCCTTCAAGCATTTGATAGAAAATCAGGAATTATCAACAATAATCAATGTTTCTTTTGTTTTTTCCAAATGGTTTAAAATCGCCTGTGAAGCCAGTTCGGGATTTTTCTCCTCTAAAGCCTGGATAATCTGGGTATGTTCCATTAAAACATTTTTCATTCTCCCAAGTTTACTGACTGCTTTTAACCCCATTAGCTGAGTAAGGTTATGAAGATTGTTCAAAACTTGCTCTATTATGGTGAAGTTTGCCAGTCTTGTCAACGAGAGATGAAACTCATGGTCTAGCCTGATAAAACTAATAGCATCATCATTTTGCAATGCTTCTTCTTGCTGCTTCAGAATTAATTTAAGCAACCTCAGTTGTTCAGGTGATGTAATTTCTTTTGTTAGTTTTTTCACTGATTCAACTTCAATGGCACTTCTTAGTAAAAAGATTTCATCTTGTTCCTCTGGAGTAATCTTTCTTACAGTTAAACCCTTCCTCGGAATGGAAACAAGTAATCCTTCCTTCACCAAATCTTGAATAGCTGCTCTTACCGGAGTTCTTGAAGTATCTAACCTTTCCGCTAATTGAACTTCGGTAAATATTTCATCACTGGTAATACCACCAAATAAAATGGCTTTTTTTATTTGATTATAAACTTTATCTTGTGTTGTTCTTTCCTTTTCGATTGGTTTTAAATGAATTCCTGCCATATTAATCCGTCCTTTTTGATAAGTCTTTACAATTCGAACAACTTGAATCTATATGATTGGCTAAATCCCCATATGTGTTATGTATACATAATACATAATACTACAGACATAAGTCAATAATATATTTTCCATTTTTCTGAATTTTACAAAACGGGCATTATCTTTGTAATTTTCTTAAAACGCAACTTCATATAAAAATCATTATTATGGAAGTCAAAAACATGTAACAAAAGGATAAAAAAATCCAAATAAAAAACCCCCAGATGGGGGATGGATCGATATTCATTTATTCAAAATATCATCTTTTAGTGAAGCAACTTTAGTCAAAGCTGTATCTCTGTCAGCTTCATTCACCCCAAAGTGAGCAAGCGCATCATTAAGATGTTTGACAATGGCATTAAAATGGGCAGGTTGTAGATTCAATCCTTGGTGCGCCTTTGCCATGGATTGTCCAGAATATTGTTTTGGGCCGCCTAATGCAAAACTAATAAATTTTGTCTGATGACTTCGTTGCTTTTCCATATCCGTTTTTTCAAAAAAATGATTAACTGTCTCATCTTTAAGGACCAATTCGGAGTAAAAATAGTCCACAACTTTTGCTATCGCTTCTTCTCCGCCGACTTTTTCATAAAGTGTTTGTTCCATATCCACACTCCTAATTTGTAATTAATAGAAGTATTCTTTGTAGAAAATTTGATTTTATTCCTTATCTTTCAATAATATCTCCTTCTGCTCTAGTACCCTTGCAACTAACCTGTCCCATTAAGGCGTAAAATTACTGGAATTGGATTAGAAGATGGAATTTGGACTCTACTTGCAGCTAGGTATGAAAGGAAGCCAGATTACTCGAATGGTTTTCGTTGAAAATCTGCTCATGAATCGATAAAAGTTTATATGTAATATCATTATGCTAATTATTCCAAACTCCTGTCATTTGTACAATACATCACTCAAGAATATGGCTCAATTAAAGTAACTATAGAGAAGGAATGCGATAATGACACCCTGCCCCCTTTTAGGGATTGTACAATTCGAACGTTGCCTCCAGGCATCCGCTTTCCGCGGGGGGCAGCCATCCGTTCCAATCAACTTTTTTAACTTTTAGATAGAACCCTTTTGTCTAAAAACTGAGCGAAGCGTTCCTTTTGGGTAATGACTTCTCCTATTTTTCGAGTGTGCACTCAAACAGAAGGATACCCATACCCGAGATATTAATTTTAAGATAAAAATTTTACCAGTTTGGCCAAAAAATAAGTATAAGAATGTAATAGATTGGATAAACTAATAAAAAAGGAGTGGGAGATTATGGAGACTAAATTTAAAGAAGGAACGAAAGAAATGTGGAGCGAAATTAATGAATGTATAACTCGGAAAATCAATGAAAAACATGATTTATCTTTTCAAAAGAAGAGCAATGATAATTATATGAATCTATATATTCAAACAGCAGTCTTACACACGTTATTTGAACTATCAGATGAGTTCAGGAAAATCGAAAGAAAATATAACGGATAGTGATGCTTCCGGAAAGGACATGCACTAAATTCACCTTAACGGTGGATTAGGATTAAACTCTTTAAGGGACTATTAATCCTAATCCACCTTTTCTTTCCAGATTATTATTTACATCATTACCGCTGCTGGCAATTTGATCAGCATAATTACTGTACCATTTGATTCCCTTCCCTAAAATTCCCTCTTTCTATTCCAACTAGAATCCATGAACCAAATAGAAACCCGACCAGTTTTTAAGGTTGGGGTTTTTCCTGTGTTTTAAGTTTTAGTATAATGCGAATGATCTTAATGGTACGATAGGTTAAATACTATAATTTGTTGTTTTATTAATCTAAAATCTTGTATATTTAAATGAGTATGGTAATAACTTACTGACGTTTGAAACGAATGATCGGTAGCAGCTCCGAATAGCTTTTTAATTAGCTAACATCATGAAAATAAATATTTTTGGAAAGTGAGCTGAAAGCTGATGTTGTGGTCACCACTATTCGAAAATGATGTACCTGCAGTTTTTCTTCCTTGACGGCAGAAAAACTGCATCTCCGTTAAGGACTGGAAATGTTAAGTTAAAACGGAGGGTACAAAAATGAAAAACACTATATTAGGTTCTTTATATTTATCACTTGCTGCCAGCATTTGGGGCGGGATGTATGTTGTGGTAAAAGTTGTGGTAGACGTTGTTCCGCCGCTTGAATTAGTATTATTACGATATGTAATTGCGATTTTAGCATTGCTGACAATTGGTTTAATAACAAAACAATCTTGGCGGATCGACAAACGGGACTGGCTGTTGGTTTTCATTATAGGACTTGTTGGGAACACCATTTCCATCGTAACCCAGGAAGTTGGTACACTACTTTCTTCTGCGCAAATGGGAGCCATCATCACTTCAACAACACCTGCATTCATGGTGATATTTGCACGTATCGTTTTAAAAGAAAAGATCACTTTTAAAAAATCAATTTCTGTTATTTTAGCGACAATCGGTGTCGGTATCATTGTCGGAAATGCCCATATTGGCTCATCTCACCAACTTGGGGGCGTATCACTGCTTATTGCTGCGTTAACTTGGGCCCTTATGTCTGTTCTAATCAAACGTGTACCAGGACAATATTCACAAATTGTTATAACGACCTATGCCGTGCTTGTGGCAATTGTCCTTTTAACACCTTTTACGATTAGTCGATTGGATGAGCTTGATTTTCAAGCCATCATGCATCCATCCATATGGGGCGGCCTTCTATACTTGGGCGTTATTTCAACAGCATGTGCCTTTTTACTGTGGAATCGCGGACTGCAAATGCTGACAGCTTCAAGTGGCGGACTATTTTTCTTTTTACAGCCTATAGTCGGTACTTTTTTAGGTTGGTTAATACTAGGTGAACAAATCGGCTTGTCCTTTTGGATCGGTACAATCTTAATTTTTATCGGTGTGCTATTAGTCATTCGGGAAGAATGACCCACATTAAATTTATTAGAATTATATATTAAAAAATGTACCTTATAGAGCAGTCACTCTGAAACAGGCTGCCCATAGGGTTCTTTTTTAGGTTTAAAAAAGGGGGCTTGCAGAAAAGTTGTTTTTTTGTTTATAATTTCTCCTTCTTATCCCCCTTTAATAAGGCGGAATCCAATAACCTATCGCACTAGAGTGAATAGCATTATACTAGCTTGTTTGTCTAATGTAATCCAAACTTCCTTCCTCAAGGCAAAAAGATACTTTCTTTTGTTTATTTCAACCCATTATATCGAAAATCCCCTAAAATACATTCATTACGTAATTATTATCATAATTTCATGTACATTTCGAAAGAATTTTTGTTATCATTAATTCATAATCTTGGAAATGAATGCTGAATTTTATAACAAAGGAGGAATCGTTTTTGAAAAATCCATATACGGAATTGACGATTGGAATGATGAGAACGGGGATATTAGGATTCGGCGGCGGGCCATCTGTCATCCCGCTCATCCGCCACGAAGCAGTTTCCCGTTATCACTGGCTTGACGATGATGAATTCGGGGACACATTGGCGATTGCCAATACACTCCCTGGACCGATTGCCACGAAGATGGCAGCATATCTTGGTTATAAATTAAAAGGCTGGCCGGGAGCCATCGTAAGTGTGGCCGCTCACGTGTTACCTTCATGCATTGCAATGGTTTTCTTGATTGCGTTCATTAATGTTCTAAGTAATTCGGCAATGATCAGTAATATGATTGCTGCTGTCATGCCGGTTGTCGCTGTCATGCTTGGTCAAATGGCTTATGAGTTTGGCGAAAAGGCGGTAAAAGGGTTAGGAAAGGTGCTCGGTATCACCTTTTTTGCGATTTCCTTTTTGCTTCTGCAGGTCATTTCCCTGCATCCGGGTATCGTCATTATGATGTTTCTTTTATATGGGGCGTTTCATTATAAATTAAAGGATAGATTGAAAAATAAAAAGACTGATAGGAAGGAGGAATCCGCTTAATGGGTATTATTATCCCAATAGGAGTTACTGTTTTTCTAGCGTTTTTCATTGCCAATATTCTTGGTTACGGCGGAGGTCCGGCTTCGATTCCGCTTATGTATGATCAAATCGTCACCCGTTATGGCTGGCTAGATAATACCGAGTTCTCACAAATGCTCGCGTTAGGAAATTCACTCCCTGGACCCATCGCCACGAAAATAGCCGCATATGTCGGATATGATGTATATGGCTGGCCAGGATTTCTAGCTGCATTGGCAGGCACGATCATCCCTTCAGCCGTGGCTTTGATATATCTATTAAAAATCCTGCGAAAATACAAGCAATCGCCTATCGTAAAAGGCATGTCACTACTTGTACAGCCCGTGATCGCGATCATGATGTTATTGCTCACCTGGAATATGGCCGCGGACGCGATCGGGTCCATCGGCTACATCCATTCAATCTTCATCGCTGGATTGGCCTTCTTGGCTTTAGGTAAATTCAAGATCCACCCTGCATTCGTAATCATTTTTGCCTTTGCGTATGGCGGCTTTATCATCCCGCTCACATAAATAAAAAATCCGCCTATTTAGGGGGATTTTTTTATTAAAGCTTCATGCCCATCCGGCTTTTATAACGTTTAATGAGAATTTGGCAATCAACGCTGACAACACCGACGACCGCATACAGTTTCTCATTAAGAAAGCGTTCCATCTCTTGATTATCAGTAAAGATTCCGTGCATATGGAGTTTACTCGGACCGGTCATATGATATAAACTCGTAACAGCCGGTTCACTTTCTAATTGCTGCGCGACCGATTCCAGATATTTTGGCTCAACCTCCACGTTAAAGAATGCCGAAACATGGATGCCGACCTTAGCTGGATTTATGACCGCAGTGAACCTCTCGATCACACCGTTTTCAACTAGATGATTAATTCTCATCTGAACCGCAACTCTGGAAAGCTCCACTTTCTTCGCTAATTCGGTATATGAAATTCGTGCATCCTCATGTAAAACCGATATGATTTTCTTATCGATCTCATCAACTTTCAAGCTGGGAATCTTAAAGTCCATCTTACGTAACTCCTTTTCAATTTCTTTACTCCATTATCGCAGAGAACACCATCAGATCACAACAATCTTCCTTTTCACATCGCATAACGCAAGAAATTTTTTCGTATCCCTTTTCAATGAACTCCCTCCTACTTGCCAAGAAATGTCCATCGTTTATGTAATTTTCAAACTTAAGGTGCATCAATTCAACTAGCTGGGTGCAGCCGCCAAAAAGATCGATAGACTTAGAACCGGACAAATTGACAACATCGCCCACACTTCCTTGATATCCTAATAGTCTGCAATCCCCCTCCTTTTCTAAGAATGAAAGGCGGGGGTTTTACAGACCGTATACTGCATGATAAAAGTTTATGAATATCCAAGGGACACTTCCTCAACCCTTTGATTGAAAGGTCTTTGCGATATTTTTGTATTCCTCATCATTGAGAATGCCCATTTTTTTGAATAATGCGGAATATGCCATTATTTTTTTCTGCGTACGGTTTGTACAATTCATATGGATCAGCTCCTTTTTTACATAGTATTCATTGACGACAAAATGTTTCCTTAATACAAAACATTTTGTATAAACTAAGTAAAGAAACGGTCCATTTCACGCTTAGAGGTGTACTTAAAATAAGTTCTATATGAAAAATTAGTAACAACTTCGAAAAGAGTTATGTTTAATGGTTTCGCGTGGGAACTTATGTTTTTCCACGGTTGCCGCATAGCAATCCTACGTATATGTTTATGGGGAGGAGTTGCTAAATACTACCTGATTCCCCCCCTGCACAGGACTTAAAAAAATGACAGTTTTGGCCCATTAACTTATTGCCTCTCTTGCAACAAGTCATCATTCGGATTATCGTTGTTTAATAGATGCGAAGAAATTGAAAAAATCTGCATACTTTCTTCATACTTTTTCGCTAAACTGACTTTATTCAATAAGAAGGTGAATAATCCTGAAAATCTCCTTTAAACTCGGACTATCTATATTTATTTGCATTTTTTTGATGGAAACCGTCTCCATGATTTACTTGCATAATAAAGTGATCCATTCCCGTATCAATCAAGAATTGGAATCACTGAAGGCCCGTGGCAATAGTCATCGTGATGTGTTGGAAATCACGTATTCCGACTCTACCCTTAAGCATATCGGCTTGATGGAATACCATACCGATACAGATGTCGTGATTACGAATACAAGAGGAGATATTCTGATATCTTCCGCAAAGGTAAATGGGGGAATGAACAAAATCTTGGCAAAAAACATCTCCCAAGTACCCCGAAAAGGTATGGTCCTCCAATCAAGTTGGAAGGATGAAAGATATATAGCCACCGTTACGCCATTTATCAGTGATAAAGAAAAGAAAGGCTATGTTTATATGTTCAAAGATACTAGGGATGTTGAGGATTTAATCGCACAACTTAATAGGCATTTCCTTTTTGCGACTGCATTGCTCCTTTTATTCATGCTTATCACCATCTATTTTCTATCAAAAGCTTTGACTAGACCGCTTATTTCGATGAAGGAAGCGACAACCAAACTCAGCAAAGGGAATTTTTCAGTGGCTGTGCCGGTACGATCTCATGATGAACTCGGGGAGCTTGCCCAATCCATTCAAAGCTTGGCTAATGAATTGAACTATTTAAAGAAGGAACGCAATGAATTTTTGGCAAGTATCTCCCATGAACTGCGCACGCCGCTAACTTATATCAAGGGATATGCTGATATAACCCGCCGTAAAGAGTTGGATGCATCCGAACGAACAAGATACTTAGAGATCATCCATGATGAATCCGAACGATTAAACAGATTATTGGACGAACTATTCAATATGGCTAGAATGGATGTAAATACATTCACCATATCAAAAGAAATCGTCCAGCTCTCTTCATTCCTGCAAAACATTCATGAAAAAGTGTTACCGGCTTTTGCAAATGAAAGAATTCAATTGAATCTGGAATGCAAGGATGATTTATTTATAGCTATAGATCCCTCACGGTTTGAGCAAGTCATTCTTAACCTGTTGGATAATGCGCTGAAGTACTCGAACGAATATACAGTCACTACCATCAAAGCCACTGAATGCAATGGCTGGATTTCCATCTCCATAATCGATCAAGGGGTTGGCATTCCACCTGAAGATGTCCCCCATATCTTTGATCGTTTATATCGTGTCGAGAAATCACGCGCCAGAGATACCGGCGGTTTCGGATTGGGGCTCTCCATCGTCAAGCAATTAGTGGAGATACAAGGTGGAACCATTTCGGTTAAAAGCAACTTGGAGCAAGGAACGTGCTTCACTATCACATTTAAGGAGATAACAAATGAAGACAGTAGTTCTGGTTGATGATGAACAGAGAATGCTTGATCTATTAGAGCTATACATTAAACCTCACGGATATACATGCCTGAAGATGAAATCTGGACATGAAGTCTTACAGTTCTTAGCGCATGAACATGCGGACATAGTACTTCTTGATGTAATGATGCCTGAAATGGATGGGTGGGAAACGTGCGAAAGGATCCGTGCGTTTTCCAGCATTCCCATAATCATGCTCACCGCCCGGGATGCTGCACAAGATATGGTGAAAGGGTTGAAAAAGGGTGCAGATGATTATATTACGAAACCCTTTCATGAAGATGTTTTACTTGCCAGAATAGAAGCAGTGACGCGGCGGGTGCATAATCAGGATGACTCTTTGACCTTTAGCGGGCTAAAATTAAATGAATCCGCTTATGAAGCACATTATGATACCAACACAATTCCATTTACACCGAAAGAGTTCTCACTGCTGTGCTTGTTTTTAAAATCCCCAGATCAAGTGTATTCCAGAGACCACCTGCTTTCGACCATATGGGGATTTAAAACGGATACCGAAGATCGGACAATCGATTCCCATATTCGAAATATAAGAGAGAAATTGCGTCATGCCGGTTTTCCAGCAGATCAACATTTGAAAACGGTCTGGGGCATCGGGTATAAATGGAGTACTGTGGTTTGATATGAATTTCATTTCAGAGGCATTACTATCCAGCGGCCCTTTCTCCATTGCTGTAAGTTTAGTATTCAATATATTGATCAGCGTGCTTGGTTTTATTCCAAGTGTATTCATCACGGCCGCCAATATCAGTGTATTTGGATTTGAAAAGGGATTGATCCTTTCTTACATGGGAGAAATTGCCGGTGCAGTGGTCAGCTTTTGGTTATATCGAAAGGGCTTTCAAACATTCAAACCCAAGTTCATGAAGAACCGGTGGGTCAAGAAGCTTCAAAAGTCACAAGGGTTTCATGCATTTTGGGTGATCCTGATGCTTAGGCTCCTTCCCTTTATACCATCCGGCGCAATCAACCTTACAGCAGCATTAAGCAAGACGGGAATGATGATTTTCTTCCTCGCGACATCCATCGGAAAACTGCCCGCCCTCCTTCTCGAGGCATATTCGGTAACACAGGTATTGAAGGCATCGGACGATATAAGGATTGTTTTGATACTGTTGATTCTCGTAATTTCAGTCGTTTATCATTTTAATAGAAATAAGAAAAAAGAAAGGGAGTAAAGAGCTTCACTATTTTTTTGGTAAATTGAAACGATTCATTTACCATTTTACAAATTCCTTATTTTTTTCAATAATCGTTAACCCTTTATCTCCAAGGGTTAACGACCAGATCCAGAAGGCGACGAGTTCGCAATTTACTATATCTCTGTGCTGCGAATGGTATCCAGCCTTTTTTCTGCGCCGCCTTTTCATCAAAATGGCAAAAGAAAGACAGCACGATGGATGGGTCGAAATGCTTTCCTTTTTGTTCGTTTATGAAAGATAATGCCCGCTCCACTGACCAGGAGTCTTTATACGGCCTTCTGCTGGTCAATGCATCAAACACATCCACAATGGCTACGATTCAAGCTTCCAATGGGAGTTCCTCCCCTTTCAAACGGTGGGGATATCCCGTTCCATCCCATTTTTCATGATGATGGGGGATGATGGTTTTCAGCCACTTCCAGGCTGCTGATCACATCATTGTTTATTTCCCTTGAAGTCTTATTCAAAAAATCGGATCCCATTAACGGGTGCATCTCGATGATTTTTCGTTCATATGGGGATAACGGGCCAGATTTTTATAAAATCCCCTCAGGAATCTCCGCTTTCCTGATATCATGCAGAATACTTGAATGGACGATATGATTCATATAGCTTTTAGATAGTTCAGCTGGCATCTTCGATTATGAACGATAACAAGCTGCTTGGTCAGGTTTTGAACTCTCAATAAATGCGCTTCACTTTGAACCCAATGATGCTGTCCCTGGAATACCCTGCCAATTCGCATGACAGCCTTGATTTCCCTTTCAAAATCTATACCTCCAGTAATCTGCTGGATTTCCAACTCTGTCTCTTAGTCACTATTCTCATTGTCACGGCTCACTCCGTTCACGATTTGAAAGATAGGTTAAATGAACTATATCCGGATGATAAGGTATATAATACCATACAACTTTTATATACAATAGTTACTAAGCATGAGTAAGAGATGGATTAGTTTCTGACTGTAACAGGATCAGCCTTCGCATTCCTTTAAGCATATTGCATGACGAAGGGTAAATGGGTTCATTTCCGCGAATGTTACACTTATATAATGAGATGATGCCTATACTATCTTCCTGTTTTCTGGAAAAAAAGAATGAATTTATTGTGTTTTAATGGGAAATTCCTTTATAATGCGCATTAGATGATTTTTTAGCATTGAATTCGAGAGGAGACTGAAATATGAAGAAACTATTGTACCCAATCATCATCGGATTATTGGCAGTTGTTCTAACGGCTTGTGGTTCGAACGATGAAGCTGATAAGAAAAATGACGAGAAAGAGACTAAAACAACTGAGAAAGAAACGGCTAAAGCAACTGAGGAACAGCAAAAACAGATGGAAGAAATGAAGAAGAAATTGGACAAGCAAAAGGTTGATGAAAAGAAAACGGTAGCCATCGTCAATGACGAAAAAATTTCAGGTGCGGAATATAATACCGTGTTGTCCACCACACAAATGCAGATGCAGCAATTCGGACAAGACCCAACATCCAAGGAGGGCGCCAAACAAATTAAAGAGCAAACGCTCAACTCTTTAGTGGGGCAAAAATTGCTGCTTCAAGCAGCTGATAAAAAGGGCTACACAGCTTCCAAGGCTGAAATTGAAAAGCAACTTGCCGAAATCAAGAAGCAATATGAGAGTGAAGAGAAATTCAAGGCGGCATTGAAGCAAGCAGGTCTGAATTCGGAAATGCTGAATGCGCAGATTGCAGAGAACATCCCATATACGAAGTACGTTGAAAAAGAGATTAAAGTGGAAGAAGCAACTGATGAAGAAATCCAAAAGTATTACGACCAGGTTGCGGAGCAAGCTAAAACAAGCGGACAGAAGGTACAGAAACTCGAAGAAATGAAGCCGCAAATCAAGGAACAACTAGAGCAGCAAAAGAAACAAGAAAAGCTTGTGAAGCATGTCGAAGAACTTCAGAAAAATGCTAAGGTCGATATTAAGATTTAATGATGAAAAGAGCTGCCGAATTTGGCAGCTCTTTCTTTATGGTCTTTGGTCCGCATGCTAACATCCACGCATTTTCAATTATTTATTCACCAGTTCTAGAGAAACGAGCAATTCTTTCACCTATTTCATCTCGAACACGTTGGAAGGTTGCCCATTTCTCTTCATCTGTTCCTTCCGCTTTTGCCGGGTCATCAAAGCCCCAATGTTCACGTTTGACATGCGGTGGTGTCATAGGACATTTGTCAGCCGCATCGCCACATAATGTAACGACAAAATCAGCATTATTCAATATATCTGGGTCAATGATATCCGATGTTTGATTGGAGATGTCCAATCCAACTTCATTCATTGCTTTTACTGCTTTGGGATTTAACCCATGGGCCTCGATTCCTGCACTAAGCACTTGCCATTCGTCACCTAAATATTTCTTCCCCCATGCTTCTGCCATTTGGCTTCTGCAAGAATTGCCAGTACATAAAAAGTATAGCGTTTTCTTAGCCATGCGGTTTCTCTCCTTTGTTTGTAAAGTAAGGTTTAATGAATAATTTGCAGCCATATATATAAGCCGGCCAATGTGATGAACAATGTTGGGATGGTTAAGATGATTCCTGTTTTAAAGTAAGTTCCCCATGAGATTTTCACGCCTTTTAATGAAAGGACATGCAGCCACAATAACGTAGCCAAAGAACCAATCGGTGTAATTTTCGGGCCCAAGTCCGAACCGATGACATTTGCATAAATCAAGGCTTCTCTTATTGCTCCAGTTGTATGGGTGTCGGAAATGGCAAGAGCGTCTATCATGACCGTAGGCATGTTATTCATAAGCGATGAAAGAATGGCTGCGATGAAGCCCATCCCGACAGTAGCAGCGAATAATCCTTGATCAGCTGTTACTTGTATAAGGTCAGCTAAAATGTTCGTCAATCCAACGTTTCTCAATCCATACACCACGACATACATTCCAATGGAGAAAAACACAATCGCCCATGGTGCGCCCTTTACAACGGTCTTGGTATTTACAGCTGGACTTCGTCTTGCCATAAACAAGAAGAATATGGCGATAACACCTGCAATGATGGATACAGGAATGTTCAAAAATTCACTGATAAAGTAGCCTACCAACAGAATGCCTAAAACAATCCCAGACAGGCGAAACATTTTCACATCCCGAATGGCATCGACTGGCTTCTTCAATTGAGCCATATCATAATTCTTCGGAATGCTCTTTCTGAAGTACAAATATAATACCAGGATGCTTGCTGCTAATGAAAACAGGTTGGGAACGATCATTCTAGATGCGAACTCAATAAACCCGATATCAAAAAAGTCAGCAGAAACAATGTTGACCAGATTACTTACCACAAGCGGTAAGGATGTAGTGTCTGCAATAAACCCACTCGCGATGATAAATGGAAAGATCATTCTCTCTTCTAACTTCAAGTTTCGAACCATCGCCAATACAATCGGAGTTAAAATGAGAGCGGCTCCGTCATTTGCAAAGAACGCAGCGACTAGAGCACCGAGAATGCTCACATACACAAACATCCTTACTCCATTTCCCTTAGCCGCTCTAGCCATATGCAGGGCTGCCCATTCAAAGAAACCAATTTCATCTAAAATCAAAGAAATAATGATAATAGCAATGAACGCCAACGTCGCGTTCCATACAATACCTGTAACAGTAATTACATCGTTGAGGTCAACAACCCCAAATAGTAAGGCAAGTACCGCCCCCCCGCATGCTGACCAGCCGATTGACAATCCCTTGGGTTGCCAGATGACGAATGTCAACGTCAGCAAAAAGATGATACTAGCTAATATAACTGTACCCACTGATGTTCTCCTCCTCGTTAGTCACAACAAATCCGTTTTCCTTGTGCTGTTAATTCTTCTAATTTAAAGTTTTGACTCGGCAAGTCCTTGATGACCGTTTGAATAAATGAGTAATACGAGGATGATTGGTTTAACGAGTAGAATATCCATTGTCCCCTTCTCGCTTCATTCACAATTCCGCTATCTTTCAACTTTCGTAAATGTTGGCTTATAGCCGGCTGGCTCATCTCGAAAAGATCCACAAATTCACAGACACAGCATTCATGCTCAGACATGATCTTAATCATGGTCAAACGGGTTTTATCACCTAATAATTTAAGAATGTTTGCCGTGGTTTCTATATCCAACGCCCCATTCATTGCCTTTCACCCCTCCTGGCCCAAATTAAATAAGTATATGCTTATGTGATTATTCAACATTATTGTATAAGCATATTCTTATTTAATCAACCATTAAATATTCAACCATATAATTTCCTTACTTTAATATTCAGCACTTCAAAGAAATTATAAAAGACCAGCCTTGTTTCAGACTGGTCCTTCTATTTCATTCACAACAGGAATTATTTTTCATTTCCAATCTCGCTAGAACGGGGCTGCCACAGCAAGAACGATCGTTTGTTTCAGTTGCAGGAATATCAGAATCGCAGGAATTAGATGCAAGATTCACACTGCAAACTCCTGTTTCAGGCAGTTCCAAGTGTACTTCTTTTGCCCCCTCTACATCCCCTGTGAGATAAGCCACCACGGAACGGACTTGTTCGTAGCCTGTTGCCAGTAAGAAGGTTGGTGCTCTTCCATAACTCTTCATCCCAACAATGTAAAAATTCTTTTCAGGGTGCCGTAACTCTTGTTCACCATGCGGTCTCACGGTTCCACAGCTATGAATATTGGGATCAATTAGCGGAGCAAGCGTGTCTATGCTTTCCACAGCTGAATCAAGGTTTATCCTTATTTCATTTAAAAAGCTTGTATCGGGCCTGAAACCCGTACTCACCACCATTTCATCGATGTCACCGATTGTGAATTCTTCTCCGTTTAGTTCTTCTCCTACTACCGTGATTTTATCGTTTGTTGGGTACACTCCATTAATATGAAAGGGTGTAAGAATATTGATTCGTCCAGACTCCACTAATTGCTGAATTCTTATGCCCAACTCTCCACGAGCCGCCAACCCGTCGTTTTCTTGCCCACCGTACACTTCATGAATCTGTTTTTTACGAAGAACCCAGTAGATCTTTGTATCCGAATATTTTTGCTGTAAGGTGGCCAAATCCAATAAAGCATTGATGGCAGAATGGCCGCTCCCGATCACCAAGGTGGTTTTATTTTGATATCTGTTTTCCAGTTGTACGACGTTAGGAATGCCATAGTGGATTTGATTGTGTAATTGTCTCTCCGCATTCGTCCATATCCCATTTGAAAGGATAGGGTTTGGATTGGTCCAAGTACCTGATGAATCAATGACCGCTTTCGCTTCAATGACTGTTGTGTCACCATTCGCTTCTACATAGAGTTGAAAGGGAACCGTGTCCCGTTTTCCTGTTTTTAATTTATCGTGAGCCTCTTTGGCAACTCCGACTACTTTTGCCTGCAACATGATCTGTTCTTTTATTTCTGGAAGGTTACTTAAAGGCAGAAGGTACTTTTCAACCAGTTCGCGACCTGTCGGCAAAGCTTCTTCGTCAGGTGACGTCCAGCCAGCGTTCTCCAGTAATTCCTTTGCTGCTTTATCGATGTTATATTGCCACGGAGAAAACATTCGAACGTGTCCCCACTCCAACATGCTCGAACCAACCGAGTCCCCCGCTTCCAATACGATAAACTTCTCCCCTTTTTTTAGTAAATGAGCTGCAGCTGCAAGCCCCACAGGACCTCCGCCTATAATTGCTACGGGTAATGCATTTTTATCGAATTGACCCATCATGATCCCTCCTATATTTTTATCTTTATAAAAAAGTTGTAATTTGCAAGTATTGTTGAAAAATATACTACCCCCAAGGAGTAGTACAACATACGGAAGACTTCAGCATTTTATCATTAAGCAATTTCAGGGAACGCACGACGGATTCCTTTTCAAACTCATTCATCGTCTTGAAGACCTCATTCAAGTAATCATTCATTTGCTGATCGATGGTTTGATTGACCTTCATTCCTTCTTCGGTCAGAGAAAGGATGGAAATTCTCCGATCTTCAGCATCTTGCGTTTTTGTGACCAAATTCAATTTGATCAGGGATTGGATTTGTCGGCTGAACGTCGTAATGTCCGTTCCCAATGTTTCTGCAATTTGCTGGATGGAAGCCTTGTTTTGTCGATGTATTTCATACAGGATATGGCTTTGAACGAGTGAAATTTCAATTCCATCAGCGCTACAGCAATATTTATTCAATAATCCAAACCGTCTTGTCAAGAGTTGGAAGAGACCTCTAAGGTTTTCATTTTCCATTACTTTCACCTCGCTTTATTTATACGCTAATTGTTTGCATTTTGCAACTATTCGATTCAATTATTTTTTATTTATCCTTTTAGCTTGTTAAAAGCCGTCATGAAATTTCGGTGAGTTTCCTCGCCGTAATAGCACGCTTCTCCTTTGAAAAAGTTCTTTTTGATGTATTTCTTTGCATTATCCTCCACAGGTTCACGCGATGCTAAAACAAGCTTGAAATAGGCATCAAAATAACTGACAGACAATACGCTTGAATGGTTCACTGTCATAATACTCCTACCCCCTAATTGTTTACAGTAATTTCTCCATAGCCATCACATCGACAAATTCACCGTCTAATATTCCCTGGTTCTTAAACACTCCCACTTCTCTATACCCCCGTTTTCTGTACAATCCTTGCCCAATCTGGTTAAAGGGAAAAGTGAATAACACAATCTTATTGAAGTCATTTTCTTTTGCGTGCTTTTCGATGGATTGCAGCAATAAACCGCCAATCCCTTTTCCTCGATGATCTCTCGAGATATATACGGATAAATCGGCAACCCCTTTATAAGCATTACGGCTGTTATATTGATTCAAGGAAGCCCAACCGACAATTTTCCCATCTTGCTCGGCGACAATCAGCTTATATCGCCCGATATGCTTGGCAAACCATTCCTCCATGTAGGCTTGATCCTTCGTTTCCGTTTCCAACGTGGCAATTCTATCCTCAATCCCCTGATTGTATATATCTTTGACCGAGTCCAAGTCTGCTTCAATCGCTTCACGAATGATCATAACATACCTTTCTCCTTTCGTTTGCCAAATGATTTCTTTAATATTCTTAGTTGATTTATAACATCAATAGTTGCAAGTTGCAAATATTTTGTTTTTTTACAGGATCACTATACGAATAAAAGTGCTTGAAACAAGAAAACTGCCGAATGACCGGCAGTTTTCAGCTTTATAAATATTTACGGTGAATGCCTTTTCCATCATAGGAAAACAGGACTTCTTTTCCTTCTATGACTGATTCCATATGCACGGAGCGGCCCCAAAGCTGATGGATATATGGCATGACTTTTTCGAGATATTTCAGATCCAGCTCAATATCTTCATACCAATGTTTTAGATAAAGTTCCCCATTACGCATGAAGTCCCCATCGTTAACTGTGATATAAGGGAAACCTCCGTTAACCCTCATGCTCACAAGTTGATCACGAACATGTTCCCATGCCTTATCGACGATTTTATAATCCTTGCCCTGCTTTTGGAATAGGTACATATCCTCCCGCATGACCAGGTCCTTCGTCAAATAATTGCGGAGAAAGGAAATATCCGATTCGATTTCCCTGACCTCGAACATCTTTTCCCGGCCAGATCCTGGCTTGACGCCGAGCCTGATCATTTCTTCGGTCGGATTATCATAGCGTTCTTCAATATCTTCAAGCACTTTCAATCCAAGATAATAAGGATTGATGCTGGTCCGTGAAGGCTGCACGACACCTGCGTTCAGTTTCGCGAATTCAATGGCTTCCCCTGAGGATAGATCCAATTCACGGATAATGCGCTGATGCCAGTAGGATGCCCAGCCTTCGTTCATGATTTTCGTTTCCAGCTGCGGCCAGAAATACAGCATCTCTTCCCTGATCATCGTCATGATATCCCGCTGCCAATCGGTTAAATCCCTGCTGTACTGTTCTATGAAAAGCATAATATCCTTTTCTGGCCTTGGCGGGAATTTCTTTCTTTTTTTAATGTTGGATTTCTGCGGTTTATCCTTATTATCAAGATTCCATAAATCATCGTATTGTGTGGCTGTCGGTTTTATTTCCTCTTCTTCTTCCTCATCTTCCATCGTCCAGGCAAGCTTCGGTCTCATCAGCGACGGATCGATATGTTCTTCAATGGCTAAAAGTGCATCCAGGAAGGTTTCCACTTCCTTTTTGCCATGAAGGATTTCATATTCACGGATTCTTTCTGCCGTTGCCGACATACTTTCTACCATATCCCTCTTGGTATTATTGAAACGTACATTATTCTTAAAGAAGTCACAATGCGCCAAAACGTGGGCAACAATCAATTTATTTTGTACAAGTGAATTGGAGTCCAGCAGAAAAGCGTAACAAGGATCAGAGTTAATGACCAGTTCATAGATTTTACTTAATCCAAAGTCGTACTGCAGCTTCATTTTATGAAATTGCTTTCCAAAGCTCCAATGAGAAAAACGGGTCGGCATCCCGTAGGCACCAAATGTATAAATGATTTCTGAAGGGCAAATTTCATAGCGCATCGGGTAAAAATCCAACCCGAACCCCGTTGCTATTTCTGTAATTTCACTAATGGCATATTCCAGAGCCTTTTGCTCCGCTTCATTCATCCGATATCCCCCTTGTCTTCCGCCTTTAAACTAATGTATGAAAAAAAGGAGGAAAAATGCCGTGATCATGAGTAAAGGTCCTCGATAACAGAAAAAAAACACCTCCATGAAGAAGATGTCAGGCCAAATGTTTCATGCAGTTCTGCACTCAATCCCTTTGATATTAAAATTTTGCTAATTCCGGATTCACAACCTCTTTTTTCATTTTTGAACGGATCCAGGAAATGATGAGCGCTGCAATGATGACAAAACCTAAGTATCCTGTGATTGGGTATACCGTCCCAACCAATTTAATAAAGCCAACGAAACTTGCAAGGAAGGCGAGAATCCCGACTATAATCACGGATAATTTAAATCGTTTCGTTTCCGCAGGCACCAGCCTGGCGGTGAATGCATACAGCATCCCGACAGCTGTATTATAAATCATTCCTAAAAGGATGATTGATAGGATATATCCCAACCATGGAGAAATCTGATTCGCTAAATGAAGGGTAGGCATACCAGAGCCTTCTATGCCCTTCAAGTCGGACATCATCCCCAAATTGATCAAAAATAACAGGATCCCCAATCCGATACCCCCCAGGATTCCTCCCATTCCAGCCTGTTTCTTATTCTTGAAGGTCCCGCCCATTACGGCCAGCATGGCAATTCCGGCAGTCATATTATATGAAACATAAAGTAATGAACCCATCAACCAATTTCCGGTAGCAGCCGTTCCTTTACTTGAAGATGAAATGATTTGATTGAAACTTAGATTGGATGTGAAAAATGAATAACCTGAAATAATGATCATGATAACGAATAAAAACGGTGTGACGGCACTAATGATGGACATTATTTTATTAACATTAAGTAAAAGCGTACCAATCGTGAGCACCGTCATGACGATTGCACCGACCATGCTTGGAATCCCGAATTGTTCCTCAAAAATCGTTCCGGAGCCGGCAATCATGATGACCGTAACGCCAAACAAGAAAAACGTGATGATAATATCGACCACCCTGCCTATAAAGCGGCCGCAAATATGATCGATGATGCTTTTATGGGAACGTGTCTGGAGAGTGCTCCCCAACTGGGTAACTTGCATGCCCAAAAACGCGAATAAAACTGTCGCCACCACAATTCCCAATACACTGTAGATTCCAAAACTCGTGAAGAACTGTAACACTTCTTGTCCTGAAGCAAAACCTGCTCCAATGATGATTCCAATATATGCTCCCGCAAGATTTATACTGTTTTTCATATCAAATACCACCCTAATTATATGATTATTCTGACAATTTAAGTTATGAGAATATCTTTCCTTTCTTCATTATCCTTCCGGCTTCAGGGGCAATTGCCCATGAAGCCGGAAGGTCCTTTAATTCCAACTCTTATTTATTTGTATATCTTTTACTATAGGAAGTGAATTCATCGACCGCTGTGTAATCGACTTCATAGCCAATGCCTGCCGCTTTTGGAACGGTTATGACCCCATCATTCACTGTAACCTCTGGTTGGATGATGTCTTTATGCCAATAATTCGCGGATGCTGCCGTATCACCAGGCATCGTGAAGTTATCAAGTGTTGTCAATGCGATATTATGGGCACGACCCACACCAGATTCCAACATGCCACCGCACCAAACCGGTACATTCCTTTCTTTACATAATTCATGTATTTTCATTGCTTCCGTTAAACCGCCAACCCTGCCAATCTTAATATTAATGATTTTACAGCTTCCCAATTCAAGGGCTTTTCTAGCATCTTCGACGGAATGTATACTTTCATCCAAGCAAATCGGTGTTTTGATTTCCGCTTGTAATGTGGCATGATCGACAATATCATCCGATGACAAAGGCTGCTCGATCATCATTAAATCAAATTGATCAAGTTGTTTGAGTAATTCAATGTCTTTCAGCCGGTAAGCGGAGTTTGCATCTGCCATGATCGGGATATCGGGATATCGATTGCGCACTTCCCTGATTACGTCTACATCCCAACCTGGTTGAATTTTCATTTTGATTCTTTTATATCCGTCCTTCAATCCAGCTTCTATCTTTGCCAGTAATTCAGGTACCGTTTTTTGGATGCCGATACTGATCCCAACATCGATTTTTTCCAGCTCCCCGCCTAAAGCCATACTTAAAGGGATATTCTTTTCTTTTGCGTATAAATCCCAGATGGCTCCCTCGATAGCCGATTTTGCCATATTATTTTTACGGATATGCGAGAACATATCCGATACATCACGAGGATGCTCTATTTCTTTATCCAATACAAGCGGAATCAGGAAATCCTCCAGCATGGTCCAATTGGTTTTTATCGTTTCTTCGTTATACCAAGGTGCTGAAAATGCCACAGATTCAGCCCAGCCTGAAAGTCCCTCTCCATTTTTCACTTCCACAAGAATGAACTCCTTATCCAAAAACGTTCCAAAGCTTGTTGTAAAGGGAGCTACCAAATCCATATTTAAATGACGTAAACGCACTTCCGTTATTTTCATCCCGATTCCCCTCTTATTCTTGTTTTTTTAATAAATAGTTTTGAATGTTTTCACCTTGTTCCCATTCAATCCCGGCTGCAACATATCCTTTGGCAAAAAGAGCTTTGAATAATTCACCGGTTTTTAACCGCCAATCAATCGCAAGGCGAAGATCAGATTTTTTGATTTGTTGAATATCCGTCGGAATGGGGATTGCGATCACCTCGGCATTGGTTTCGAAATGATAATCCTTGATGTAAGGAAAGCCTTGGTCATTCATTCCTGTCGTTACGATGTGTATGGCTTTATCAGGAAGCGGAGTCTCTTCCTTTGCTTCCTGCCGTATATTCCATTCCACCATGAATCGATCAGTGGAAAGTCCTTCATTGAGGGTATCCTTCATATTTCCATAACAATCTTCCATATATGTAGAGCAAACAGCTTTTAACTTACCGATATTCAAGTTTGCATTCACACTTTCCAATGGATCATATGTCCATGTGATCAAGTCGTAGCCCTTTTTAAGTGCTTCCTCTTTTTGTGCAAGTTTAAGTAATCTGCCGTAGCCCTTCTTTTGATGGGCCGGATGGATGGCTAACATATGTGAACAAAGATATCCCCTTCCGTCCTTGAATCCCGGGAAACTGTATTGAAACCCGACTAACTGGCCATTGATATAGCCGCCTAATACAAGCCCGCCGTTTTTGACAGCCGTAATCGTCTGATGGATGGGAACGCAATCCATGCCCCATACAAGGGCTTCCAGCCGCTGCACTTCTTGTAGATCCTCTAGTCCGGATAGGGATTTTATGATAAATTCTTCAGTCATGTAAGTGGCCCTCCCCTCCATATTTCTCAAAAGTGAGTATGATGGCTTTGGCCAGGATTTCAATTCCCGATAACAAAGCTTCTTTATTGAATGTCATGTTCGGATGATGGAGCCCTGGTGCCAAATCACAGCCCAATCCAAGCATCGTAGCTTTGAGTTCAGGTCTTTTCAACGTATAAAAGTGAAAATCCTCTCCTCCTGTTGTAATGACAGGCGCTACCAAATTTTCTTCTCCAAGCGTATCGGCTATCGCTTCAGACATTATTTCCTGGGCTTGATCGTTCACGGTTGCTGCAGCAACACAGGTTCCCGGTTCGAGTTTCACTTCGACTCCATGGACAATGGCCAAAGATTCTGCAACCTTTTCCACCTTTTTGGTGAGCTCTTTCATCACTGCATTATCCTGTGCCCGTAAATCCAATGAAAAAGTGGCTCTCCCTGGGATGATATTGGAACTTTCGCCGCCAGCAAAAAACTGCGTCATTTTTACGGAATAAGGGATGGACGGATTGAGATGGATTCCATTTAACAAAGTGATGAATGCCGCTCCTATCTCGATGGCATTCTGCCCTTGATGCGGTCTTGCTCCATGCGCATCAGTTCCCGCTATTTCACCTTTAATGAACTGAGCGGCTCCATGCACAATGGCTGGCGCCGCTTGCCCATCTTTCACTTCCTCAACCGGTCTTAGGTGCACTCCATAAAGGAAATCGACATTATCCAATACTTTTTCTTCAATCATCTTCAAGGCGCCCGTACCTTTTTCTTCAGCAGGTTGGAAAATGAATTTCAGCTTGCCTCTTGGACGAAAGCCCATTTCCTTCAATACAAGGAATACTCCCAATGCCAAGGTCATATGACCATCGTGTCCACAGGAATGATTGGCTTGAAACGTCCCTTGCACCTCCTGCCAAAGTGCATCGATATCCGATCGTAATCCGACCGTGAAATCCCCATCCCCGATTTCGCCTACCACACCTGTACAGTCCTCGAATGTTTTTACCGTACACTGATTCCCCGTTAAAATACTTGAAATGAAAGCTGTCGTATTCACCTCATTCCAACTCGTTTCTGGATTTGCGTGTAAATGGTCAAAAATATCGAGTATACGCGGTCTTAATTTTTCGATAGTTTGTGTGATATCCATTTCTGTCTCCCCCTACCGGTTTATTGGGCATGTTCACCAACTGATGGATGTTTTATCTCAAAAGAAATAATCGTCTTGATTGAACCCATCATATATAGCTTTTCTTTCTTTGAACCCTTGTTCATCCTTAATCGTTACACCAGCGACTAAACTATTCAATAAAGAGAATAACACTGGTGCCGTATCGATCGTGGAAGTCCTTGGTGTTGAAATGGGCAATAAAATGTCAGTGTATTCCGCAATCGGAGCCAGGTCGGAATCCGTAACCCCAATTACAAATGCACCCGCTTTTTTGGCCATTTCGGTTATTTTCACAGTCTCTTTAACATAGCGGTGAAATGAAATGGCTACAAAAACGGAATTTTCAGTCATTTTATTCAACATTAAAAATATATCATCAGTATCAGGCCGATATAAATGAACCTCTTCCCTAACAAGCCTAAGCGTAAAGGTTAACCAATGTGCTGCCGAAAATGATAAACGGTGTCCAGAAATCAAAACATTGTCAGCTGCCGCCAATTTATCGACTGTTTTGGCGAAATCTTCGGTTGATAAATTTTTCATGGTCTTTTCGATGCTGATGATGTCCTGCCCCATCACCTGAGCCATGAAGTTTGGCTGACTCGCGGCTTCAAGTTTTGAAGAATGGTATTCATTCAAACTGCTGCTCTCGTATATCAACTGATTTCGAATAAGGTTTTGAAGCTCTGCATATCCGCTTAACCCCAATGAATAGCAAAAGCGGATGATGGTCGTTTCACTCACCCCAATGTCTTTTCCGAGCTTTTGAGCTGAAGTGACTGCAAATGTATGTGAATGCACCAACAAGTATTTTGCTACCTTTTTTTGACCAGTAGATAAACCAGGGAATACTTCTTTAACTTTTTGCTGTAAATCCATAAAACATCCCCTCTGAAGCAAGATATGAATCCAATACTTTTTATATGACAATATGAAGTATAAACTTCATTAATAATAGTGAGTATTTTATCACGGGACTTTTAATAAAACAATAATATTCTGAATTTTTACAATAAGATGGTGGCAATGTCCTTCAAGCATAAAAAAAACAGAGATGGACTCCATGATTTCAGTTTGGTGAAATAAGATGGGGTTCGGAGTACGAGGATGGTTTTCAGTCGGCGGAAAGGGAGCGGGTTTCTGAACCTTTTAAATATAAAACTTCAGGCATGGAGATGGACTCCATGCCTGAGGTTTGGCGACAAAATGGGGTTCGAACCGAATAGTGAGGATGGTTTTTTACTGTAATTCTCATTGGATTGAAGAAATTTGCGACACTCCTGCCGAATTACTGGCTAGCCGAGACCCCACAAGCGCTTGCGCTGAGGAGGCTTGGCAGACAGTCGGCGGAAAGGGAGCGGATTTCTGAAATCAACTGCACTTTTAAATAAAACAACTGCAGGCAAACTGATTTTTCATCAAGTTTGTCTACAGTCTGAAACCACGAAATGAACTCCGTAATTTTATTTTTTATGACGCTTTGCGTAGCCACATCGTTTACATAATTCTTCAACTGCACATCTTCTTGAGAAACCATCATACATATTTTTAGCCCGTTCACCATTTAAAATGTCTTCAAGTGATGTTTCGAATATATTTCCAAGCGGTATTTTCCCTTCACTATCCAAACAACAAGGTACGACTGTACCATCCACCAAGATACCTAACTGATCTCTAAGAGCATAGCAGAAAATATTTTCATCGATAATGTCACGGTCCAATTCCGGCCACTCGAATTTTTCGGCCATATTTATATAAACCCGGTCCCTTAACTTAATATTATTCTTTTGCTGAAGAGCTTCACTTAAGCGAATGTCCAATGAAAGCTTCTTCTCCAGCATGCTCAGAATATCATCGTTCAGGCCATTACTCGCTTTTAATTCAGCCGTATCCATATTCCATAAACGAATGGCACAGATCACTTCACTTTTTTCATTTGCTTCATTTATAAAATCGGCAATATTACTGACATAAGAGTCAAGACTATTGGTCGTATCGTTTGCCTCAAAGCTATGAAGTGAAATATTCACCTGCCGGAGGGCTTTTTTGGAGAGCAGCTTGTCTTTGACCTTTTGAATCAAAGTACCGTTCGTTGTAATATTAACCTTCAGGTCATTTTCAGCACTGATATCCAGGAATGTACCCAAATTTTTATTTAAAAACGGTTCACCCATCAGATGAAAATAAATATGATCGGTGTGTGGTTTGATTTTCTTGATAACATCCGTAAACCCTTCGGGATCCATGAATTTAAGGGTCCTTTGCAAGCTGGAACTTGGGCAAAAATTACACTTCAAATTACATATATTCGTAATTTCCACATAAACTTTCTTAAACTTTCTCATTTTCTAATACCCCTACAATCAAGCTTATAGTTTCAATCTGATACTAACTATACTGGTTAGCTGCCCATAAATGCAATGAAAACTTCATGGTAGCTGACCGTATTGGAATAACAACGAATCCGATATCCCCTTTTCCGGACAACTTTTAAAAGAAATCAGAAAAAAACATCTTCTCGAGGTGAAGATGTTCGGTAAGGTGCCTACCTGGAATTTCGGTTTGTCCTGATCTCACTTTCCTTTTTGCTCCGTAACCTTCAAACTAAGTAATTTTTCATTTTTCAAATCATGTTGTACGGTCACGATGACATTGAAGTCCTGACCTTTATCCTCGACCAAAAATCTGAAATCGTCTTCGATGAGATTTTTCGCTACAGTTTTTCTGCCTTTATATTCGTAGTCAGTAATCTCAACTTCAGGATAATCTGCCTGCACTACCGTAATCGCAATCTTTCCGTATTTTTCGTAATCGGGTTTTTGGGCCTGTGCTGAAATGGATCCTGCTTGTATGATCAAAAAAATCCCCATTAGCATCACGATGACTTTTTTCAAAATCTTTTCCTCCTCATACTTTCCGCTTAGTATTATTATGTAAAAATGTTCAGTTGTTATGCAGCTGCTCCGCTTCTTTTACAAGCATGATGCCAACTAATCGATTCCTCTTCCATTCCTCAGGAAACACAGTCAACGGCGGATTGGTTTCATCCACTAAATAACTAAGTTCGATCGTCATTCCCGGGCGGCTGAATTCAGTTATGAACCAATCAGTAAATCCGCTTCCTACCGCTTCTTTCTCCGGAAAGGTCAGTTCATACCCCGTCATTTCGGCAGTCTTTTTGGCAATCCCATAATCCCTCACCATATTTTTCCGTTTATTTTTGTAATGCCAAAAGATTTCCCTTCCTGAAGTATGATAGGAAACAGCAATAAGGGGATCGATCTCCTTCGTGAAATCCGTAAGCGCTTTTACTTCGGCTGCTTCCAGTGGTTGTCCGCCTTTATAAAATTGATACGTCGGTTTTGTTTCACGACTCATTACTTCTTTCCATCCAGCCGGATATTGCCTATTCAAATCAATGCCTTTAGCGTTGGCTTTCCACCTGGACCAATTCCTGCTATATCGGTTCATTTTCCATACTGCAGCCTTTTCAAGAACATTTAAATTGGATAAATCTCCTTGCTGGATGCTCACTCCATCTGGATTAAGCATCGGGATGAACCAGATGCTCACTTCATCCAATGATTCCGACGGAAATTCTCCAATAGGTTTGCCCGCTCGATAGGCGGCTGCATACCCTTCAAGCATACGCATCAAAAGTATGGAACTGAGCCATTCCCGTCCATGATGTGATCCCACCAGCAAAATCGATTTTTTTCCTTTCCCTAACTTGACTGCCTTTATATTTTTCCCCTTTTCAGTTTGTCCGATTATTCGAACGTCCAATTCATACTGCTTTTGGATTCCTTGCAAATCCATTTCCATCTGTTCAGGGGAATACACTTCTGCTGCCAGCGATGGTTCAGGGAAAAAAAGAAGCACCAATATTCCAATTACCATTATTTTTCTCATGTACTCACCTTTTATTTTTATTCAGGTAAAAAGCAACAACCGCGGTCCAAATACATCGCCACTTATTGTAAGGAAATGTTCTGTCAGATCTGAACAAAATACAAATAGCTCCTTATTAAGGGGGAGAAGAACATGAGGATTGCGGATTATGATCAGGCATTGTTTCACACACACCGTTCTGATTGGGACAGCTTGTTAGTATTGATGGTTCGGACGAAAGATCATTTTCTTTCGAAAAAAATAGAACATTTTTTGCACGCTTACAGGTTTGAGCATGATTATCAAATCGTTCAATCCCAGCTGTATGCACTGCTTCGTTATCTGGATCATGCGGCAGAAAAAACAAGTGATTATTTAAGTGAACTTCCAAGCTAAAATCAACTATAGTTTTTGCAAATCGGGAAAATTTATACAAGAGGATTAATTATCGGGGATATAACTTTGGCTGGTGAAACCCTATAAAAACAAGGAAGGGTCAGGTATTGAATACCTGACCCTCATTTCATCATTTTTTCATTGTAGCATATGCAGTTGAATACATTTTAAGCTCTTCGATCATACCTTCAACAAGTACCGCAGACTCTTCAAATAAACCATCATTTTCGTAATCGAAGCAATGCGGATCCAGAACCAATTGTTTGGCGATCACATTTGCATAAAGGCTTCGACCCACTGTCCTCATGGAATTCAAGGCATTGATCCCGCCTTTTCCTCCCCCGGAGACAGCCAATAGGGCGACAGGTTTATGCGTGAATTGTTCACTGCTTAAAAAATCCAAGGCATTTTTCAAGGCTCCGCTCATGGAACCATGATATTCCGGAGAGGTCAGAATTACGCCATCAGCTTCCTCGATGCTTTTCCTGAGCCCTTGAATCACTTCCAATTGATATTGCTCACCTTCACCTGAATATAAAGGGATTTCGCTATTGATTAAATCAATAAGTTCCGCTCCGTATTTCTTGGATATGTAGCGTGAGGCAATCCCTGTACGCCCTTGTTTACGTGGTGAACCATTAATGATTACTAATTTCATGAATTAAACCTCCATTATTCCCGATGTTTCCGAGATCAGTCGCCAATACAGTATACCAAAACCGAAACGGAATTTCCTAGAATTTTGATTTTTCATTCAACTAAAAATCAAAAAAAACGAAAGACCGAGGAAGTCTTTCGTTCAGATTGTAGACAAGCTCGATGAAAATCGAGTTTGTCTACAGTTTTTTTTACTTGTACAAATTTTGACGTTGATTGGAACGTAGGGCACTCGCTTTCCGCAGGCGGTCCGCCCTCGGCGCACWTGCGCCTGTGGGGTCTCCCTTGGACTCGCTATTCCCGCAGGAGTCTCGCACACCCGCTCCAATCACTATGTTTAAAATTTCAGATAGGACTTCATTTGCCTACAGTCTTTTTTGTTTTAAAATAGAACTATTAAAACTTGAGATGATGAGGATGCTTTCGAAACATCATTCTAATCAGCGAGATCAACTTGAAATAATTACTTTAGATCAACTGGTGCCGGCGAATCATTTGGTTCGTAAAATGGAGGCTTCCATTGACTTCACTTTTATTTATGACTTGGTGATAGATATGTATTCAGAGGTAGGACGCCCTAGTATTGATCCAGGTATTTTAGTTAAACTCTGACGTTTTTCAATATACCTTCAGTATTCGTTCCATGCGTAAAACGATTGAAGAAGTTGAAACAAATATGGCTTACCGTTGGTTCTTAGGCTATGGGTTTCCATTATAAAGCACCTCATTTCTCAACGTTCGGGAAAAATTATGAACGACGCTTTAAAAAGGGAATTTTAAAAGGGGTCCGGAATTTTTAATTCCGAACCCCTTTTGTCTACAAACTGAAACGAAAGACCGAGGAAGTCTTTCGTTTAGCTTTCATACATTTAAACCAATGCTTCAATCTTGCTCATGAAATCTTCCATGACTCCCGATAACTTGGACTCAGCTTCTTGCATTGATTTGCCTTGGACACCGAAATAGAATTTAATTTTCGGTTCGGTGCCTGAAGGACGCAGGCAAACCCATGTACCATCCTCAAGGAAATACTTTAATACATTTGATTTCGGAAGCTCGATCAACTCTTCATCATTTGAAAGTAATGTCCGCTTCTTGCTGCTTTGGTAATCTTCTTCAATGACTACCGGAATGCCAGCTATTCGGGAAGGAGGATTTTGACGGAATTGATTCAATATTCCTTGAATCTGTTTCGCTCCCTCAATGCCCTTTAAAGTCAATGAACGCAAACCTTCCAAGTAAAATCCGTACTTTTCAAACACATTCAGCAACCCTTCATATAGTGTCAATCCCTGCTTTTTATAATGGGCACAGACCTCGACAGCAAGCACTGCAGCTTGAATGGCATCCTTGTCACGTGCAAAGTCTTTAATCAGATAACCGTAGCTTTCTTCATATCCGAACAAGAAGCTACTTTCCCCGCTTTCATGATACTGATTTATTTTCTCGGCGATGAACTTAAACCCGGTAAGTACATCAACCGTCTTCAATCCATATGACTCGGCAATCGTCCGACCGATTTCCGAAGTGACGATGGTTTTTAAGACGACTCCATTTTGGGGAATCTTTCCTTTCTCTTTTTTCTGGGACAGTAAATAGTCCAGGAAAAGTGCACCTGTTTGATTTCCAGTCAGGACAACATATTGACCCATCTCGTTTTTAACGGCAATTCCAAGCCGATCGGCATCTGGGTCCGTTGCTATCAATAAGTCCGCCTCCACCTTGTTTCCAAGCTCAATGGCCATTTCAAATGCAGCTGGTTCCTCTGGATTTGGAGACTGAACTGTCGAAAAATCCGGATCCGGCAATTCCTGTTCCTTAACGATATGCAAATTTTGATATCCTAAGCTTTGCAGTGCCCGCCTAACGGATTTATTTGCCGTTCCATGAAGCGGCGTAAAGACGATTGACACATCTATTTCCTCGGCAAGCTGCGGGTTCTCGGGAACCGTCAGCAGCTCACGATTATAGGCAGCGTCCAATTCCTCACCAATCATTTCGATGAGGCCCTGCCCTTTAAGGACTTCAGCTTCTTCAACCTGAATTTCAAGCTCACTTTCAATGGCATTCACATAGCCGATCACCTGATCTGCTGCTTCCGGTGGCAATTGTGCCCCATCTGACCCATAAACCTTGTAACCATTATATTCAGGCGGATTGTGGCTCGCCGTGATGACGATTCCAGCAAAAGCATTCAGCTCGCGAACCGCAAATGACAATTCTGGAGTTGGACGCAATTCATCGAATAAATAAGCCTTCACCCCAAATGTAGCCAAGGTCTTAGCCGCTTCGAGTGCAAATTCCGGGGACTTATGTCTCGAATCATAAGCAATCACAGCCCCTCTTCCTTTTGCTTCTTCCCCAAACGAAGAGATATATTGAGCCAACCCAACCGTTGCCTTCCTTACAGTATAAAGATTCATCCGGTTCGTTCCCGCTCCGATTTCCCCACGCATTCCGCCTGTTCCAAACTCTAAATTTTTATAAAAGGCATCTTCGAGTTGTGCTTCATCCCGCTGCATTTCCTCAAGGAGGACACGTAATTCCTCATTTAAATTCTGGTACCCTGCCCAAGTAGTGTATAAAGATTTCCAATCCATCTCCAACATCTCCTCCCAAACGCCTTATTTGTAATTATTATGTATCTGCCTTACATATACAAAATTATCATATTTATTCCAATAAATGAAGTAAAGGCTCGTAATGAAAAGAACCTAATCCCAGTGTTCTTCACATCACGAGCTGTTTTCTTCCTAATTATTTCCCGCCATCTTTGTAATGCAGATGGTAAATATCATGACGGCGATCTTTCAATTGCTTTACAGTACCGGACTGACGCTCCCGCCTTAAGATCTCCAAATCGACATCGCCAATCAGGACCATCTCAAGGTTCGGGCTGGTTTCCCCGACTATGCCGTCACGTGCAAATTCGAAATCCGAAGGAGAGAAGATTCCCGATTGGGCATATTGGATATCCATATTTTCCGTTTGCGGGAGATTTCCAACCGTTCCGGAAATGACGGTATAAATTTGGTTTTCCACGGCACGGGCCTGGGCACAATAGCGAACTCGCAGGTAGCCTTGCCTGTCTTCTGTACAAAATGGAGTGAATATGATTTTGGCTCCCATGTCGGTAGCAATCCGGGCGAGTTCCGGGAACTCAATATCATAACAAATTTGTATGGCGATCTTACCACAATCCGTATCAAAGACACGAACGCGGTCACCTGCGTTAATCCCCCACCATTTTCTTTCATTCGGTGTAATATGAATTTTATATTGCTTTTCAATCGTTCCATCGCGGCGGAATAAATAAGCGATATTATAGATATTATCATCATCTTCTTTAACGAAATGGGAACCGCCGATGATATTGACGTTATACCTTACAGCTAAAGTGGTAAACAATTCAATGTACTGCTCCGTGAAATCCGACAGTTTCCTGACAGCCAAGCTTGGTGATCTTTCATTCAAGAAAGACATCAGCTGGGTTGTGAACAACTCCGGGAACACGGCGAAATCTGCATTGGCATCCGAAGCAACGTCGGTGAAATACTCGACTTGGTTAGCGAAGTCATCGAATGAATCGATTTTACGCAGCATGTATTGCACGACGCAAATCCGTACCGGTTCCGATGTTTTATAATAACGTTTTGTTTTCGGCTGATAATCAACGTTATTCCACTCCATGAGCGTAGCATACTTATTGGATTGCAGATCGTCCGGCAAATAATTCGGATTGATCCTCATAAGCGTGAACCCATTTAAAAGCTGGAACGAAAGAACCGGATCATATATTTTGTGCAATTGAACTTCTTTTACATACTCCCTTGGTAAGAGTTCCTCCGCATGTTTATGGTAATTGGGAATCCTGCCCCCGATTATGATGCTTTTTAAATTCAAGTGGGCAACAAGTTCTTTCCTTGAATCATATAGTCTTTGACCAATTTTCATCCTGCGGAACTCAGGATGGACCATGACTTCGATTCCATATAAATTATAACCGTCCGGATTATGATTCGTGATGTACCCATTATCGGTTACATCATCCCATGTATGGCGGTCATCATATTCGTCAAAATTAATAATGAGGCTGGAACATGAGCCAATCACTTTTCCATCATATTCAGCCACAAACTGCCCTTCTGGAAAAATTGCCAGATGGCTCTCAAGCTGATCTCGCTTCCAGGGAACCATTCCCGGAAAGCAACTCGACTGCAAAGCAATTATTTCATCTATGTCTCCTAGCCTCATATTACGTATTTCCATTATTTTTTCATATTTATGCAGGTCCAAATTAGGCATTTTCCTCAGACTCCTTTAATCTCTTCCATAAGAATTATACCCCTTATTCAAAAATTAAAACAACCGAACCTACCCATTGATTTCAAATAATAACATTCTGAATGTCCGTTAAAAGAATATATATTTTACAGACGCGGTCCTTACATACTATACTTTTCATGAGAGTAAAAAGAGATGGGGAAGAGGAACCATGAACAATACAAAACGCAGTGTGGAAAACTTATTATTTGCAGCCTGGGCTGCTTCCATCATTGCGATGTTTGGAAGCTTATATTTTTCTGAAATTAAGCAATACGAACCTTGTGCACTCTGTTGGTATCAGCGGATCATCATGTATCCTTTTACGGTCATATCAGGAATTGCAATCATTCGAAAAGATTATTGGATCAGTTTTTATACCATGATATCGTCCGCTATCGGTGCATTCATTTCCACGTACCATTACTTGATACAAAAGGATTCATTCTTTCCCGACCACACCCTTGCATGAGAAGGGTTCCTGGTACAGGATAATATATAAACGTATTGGTTTCATCACCATCACGTTCTAGCCTTGACTGCATTCGTCATTATTTTTACATCGTATGGACAAGATCCAAGGAGGTTGCAGCTTAATGAAGAAAATGGCTATATTTTTAGTGATAATCGTCGCCCTTTTTGTCCTGCTGGGCGTTTTTACAAACTTGAAAAAAGAAGAAAAATCAAAAGGAAATCCATACGGCAAGGATAAGCTTAAACCCGCTACTGTCGATCAGCTGGATGACCCCAATTATCAAAATTTGATTCTTCCTGTAGAGTTGGAGCAGGACCTCCAAGATAGTAAAGACGTGACCGTTTATTTCTATAGTCCTACGAACTCAATCAGTCAAAAAACCACACCAGTCGTGGCACCTTTGGCAGAGAAATTGGGTATTGATCTTGTTCAATTTAATCTTTTGGAGTTTGAACAAGGATGGAGCGACTATGGCATCAAAAAGACTCCTACCATCGTTCATTATAAAAATGGCAAAGAACAAGAACGAATCGTCGGATTTAAAGATGAAGTAACGTTCGAGAAATGGTTCGAGGACCACGATATTAATTAAGGATGAAAAAATGAGCCGGCCCTAACGGAAATGCTTCTCCCGTTATAGCCGGCTCATTTTTTTTACCTTATACTAAATATTGATTCGCCACCTGGATGTCCATCATCTGCATTTCATTATTCGCTTCAAGGTTTATACTTGAAAAATGGTCATAATAAAAGGGGAAGAATATTCCGCATTCATTCAATAGAGTGATGTTATGTTGGAACAATTCTTCAGACTTAGGTTCCATCACCCTCTTTTGTTTGTCTAATATCGACATAAGGACTTGAAGACATGTCATTACTTGAAATGCGTCTCTTAATGTTGCCAAGTAAGTAACAGAACTTTGATTGGGCTCTAAAACGCCAATCTCACGAAAATGAAGGATTTCACTTTCCGTAAAGTACTTTGGAAATACAGATTCGTAGAAACGAGACACGAGACTCGCTATTTCTTGCTCTTGTTCTTCCGTTGAAGAAAAGACCGTCTTCACTAAAAAAACCACCTTTTTTCAGATCCGTTAGACCTATCTATTATATGTATATTCTAGGACAAGGGATTTCTTTCCCCATAGAATAACATAAATATTGTAAAAAATATGTGGTAATTTCCACCACCGAAAATCTTAGCAATAGGCCCAAGGTTACTTTTTTATACCATATCCATAATTATTATAGATTTTTTTCATTCAGGCACAACCAAACGAGTCGAAAGTAGGAGTTAAATTGGAAAATTTCAAAATAACTAACCAACATTTAATAATTGATGTTCTCCAAAGTTGGAATGGATTAACATTAGAAAAGCTTTTCAGGGAGCGTTGGAAGGCCCCGAAAAAATTAGTGCATGAATGGAGGATGAGTAAAGAAGTGTCAATGAACGGGAATTACGTCACCTGGTCAACTATCCTCAATGAAGGAGATACGATCAGCATCCCCTTATTGGATCACGCTGAAAATGAAACAGTTCAAGCTGCAGACTTAGGAATTACCATCTTATATGAAGATGATGTGTTGTTGATAGCCAATAAGCCGGCTGGAATGGAAACCCACCCTTCTCAACCGGGTGATGCACACTCCCTCCTCAATGGAGTCGCACACCATCTTCAAAAAACCAGCCAGACCTGTATGATCAAGCATATTCATAGGCTTGATAAAGATACCACCGGTGCGGTCCTTTTTGCCAAAAACCGCCTCATTGGGTCCATGCTGGATAGAATGTTGGAAGAAAGGGAAATCAAGCGGACTTACCTAGCTTTAGTCGAAGGAAACATTAAAAAGGATGAAGGAGAAATCAAAGAAAAAATTGGACGTGACCGCCACCATGCCACTAGACGAAGGGTTTCCCCTACTGGCCAGACGGCAGTCACCCATTATCGGGTGCTTAACCGTGATTCCAAGAAAAACTTGACCCTCGTCAGCTGCACCCTGGAAAGCGGCCGAACCCACCAGATCAGGGTGCATTTCAGTCATTTGAACCATCCCTTGGCCGGAGATACATTGTATGGCGGAAAAAAGACATTTCCACGTCAAGCCCTGCATGCAAGGAAAATCGAATTCATCCATCCCATTTCAGAAGAAAAAATGATCGTTGAAGCTCCTTTCATTGATAGACCTGAAATATTCAATCTCAACATTTAAACAGAAATAAAAAACACCGTGCCATTTCGGACGGTGTTCGAGCTTGCACAAAAGAGATCTAGCTAAAAATTTCAAAACTAAGTTGATTGGAGCGTATGGTACGAGACTCCTGCGGGAATACGTGTCCAGGGGAGACACCGCAGGCGCAAAGCACCGAGAAGGCTTCCCTGACCGCCCGCGGAAAGCGAGTGCCTGGAGAGGTAATCAACATTTCAATTCTATAAACACTCAAAAATACTGTAGGAAAAATCAATTATTATCGAGTTTTTAGTCAAATGGAACTCTATCTAAAAGGTAAAACAAAGTTGATTGGAGCGTATGGTACGAGACTCCTGCGGGAAATCGTGTCCAGGGAAAACACCGCAGGCGCAAAGTGCCGAGGAGGCTTCCCGGACCGCCCGCGGAAAGCGGGTGCCTGGAGAGGAAATCAACATTTCAATTCTATAAACACTCAAAAATACTGTAGGAAAAATCATTTATTATCGAGTTTTAGTCAAATGGAGCTCTATCTAAAAGGTAAAACAAAGTTGATTGGAGCGTATGGTACGAGACTCCTGCTGGAATACGTGTCCAAGGAAGACACCGCAGGCGCAAAGCACCGAGAAGGCTTCCCGGACCGCCCGCGGAAAGCRAGTGCCTGGAGAGGTAATCAACATTTCAATTCTATAAACACTCAAAAATACTGTAGGAAAAATCAATTATTATCGAGTTTTTAGTCAAATGGAGCTCTATCTAAAAGGTAAAACAAAGTTGATTGGAGCGTAAGGTACGAGACTCCTGCGGGAAATCGTGTCCAGGGAAGACACCGCAGGCGCAAAGCGCCGAGGAGGCTTCCCGGACCGCCCGCGGAAAGCGAGTGCCTGGAGAGGAAATCAACATTTCAATTATATAAATACTCAAAAATGTGCTGTAGGAAAAATCAATTATTATCGAGTTTTTAGTCAAATGGAGCTCTATCTAAAAGGTAAAACAAAGTTGATTGGAGCGTAAGGTACGAGACTCCTGCGGGAATACGTGTCCAGGGGAGACACCGCAGGCGCAAGTGCGCCGAGGAGGCTTCCCGGACCGCCCGCGGAAAGCGAGTGCCTGAAGTGGAGATCAACACTTTTTTGCAAACTCCATTAATTTCGAATTTGTGACAGTAACATCGTAACATACCGGGACGGTGTTCTTATTTCTTCATTAATATTATCCCAATTGTCGCTCATACTTTTTTTCAGCGGACAGATTTTCTGCATGTTGGGTCGAGTTTTTTTTACGCTACACGGCCGAAATATACACATGTTGGGACGAAATCCGTTCATTTTGGCATAAAAAAATAGCTGGCCACTTGGGCCAGCTTTATTTTTGTATTTATGAAGCTTTTCTCATGCCTTTTAAGATAAGGCTTAAGATGAAGACAAATACGATTGCACCAATCAATGCTGGAATTATAGCGAAATCTGCCACTGAAGGTCCCCAGTTCCCAAGAATTAATGAACCTAACCATGCACCAACAAAACCAGCGATAATGTTACCGATAATTCCAAATGGTACGTCACGTCCAACAATCATACCTGCTAACCAACCGATGATACCTCCGATAATTAATGACCATAAAAATCCCATAATATATTTCCTCCTTCAAATTAGTTATTTTTTGATTTTCTGCAGCAGACTCCAAGAAATTAAATCACTTCCATATTGTCATGCTTTTTTTCAGTACTTTTAACCTTTACATTCAAATGGTATGATGCCGATTCGCACAATATCTAATGAATGTGAATGTTTAGTTATTGGGTAGTGTTAGCTAGCTATGCCCTTGAGTAACTGATTGGACAATCCTCGTGTTAGTGATTTTTTTCTTTTTGTTTGCTGCTGTACTCATTATTTTCCCCGTTTAATTAATCTAAAACCTAATTTTTTTTAAAAATATTTGGCAATAAAAACAGGATTATCAGATATATTAAACGGGTATACCATAGGCTTAACTTTGTCACATAGTTAGTATAAGCAGCATTCGTCTCAATTATGTTCATAAAGCAAAAAGAAAAAGGATGCCCCATTATCGGGACACCCTCCTATCATTTGCAGTATTCTTTTTAGAACAAAAGTTCATCGGGATTGCTGCCGAAACGTTCATTTTTGTTCAAGGCATCTATTTGATTCATTTCATTTAAACTCAATGAAAAATCAAATACCTGTGCATTTTCCTTGATACGGGATGGCGTAATCGATTTAGGTATTACAACTAGATCATGTTGCAAATGCCATCTAATCAACACTTGTGCTGGACTTTTCCCGTGCTTCTTTGCTATATGATTAATTGTCGGCTCTTCCAAAAGGTTCCCTCTGCCTAGCGGGCTCCAAGATTCTACCTTTATTTCATGTTTTGCACAGTAATCACGAATTTCGACTTGAGTCAAAAGTGGATGCAATTCAATTTGATTGACGACCGGCTTCACTTCACTGTTTGCAAGTAAATTTTCCAAATGATGAATATGGAAATTACTTACACCGATTGATTTCACCTTTCCATCCTTATAAAGCTTCTCCAAGGCCCTCCAGGTTTCCGGATATTTATCTTTTCCCGGCCAGTGGATCAGGTATAAATCCAAATATTCCAATCCAAGTCGATTTAAACTATCTTCAAATGCCTTGAGCGTCGTATCATATCCTTGCTCGGTATTCCACACTTTGGAGGTTATGAACAATTCTTCACGTGGCACTCCGCATTCCCGAATCGCTTGGCCTACACCTTCTTCATTTTCATAAATGGCCGCTGTATCAATCGCACGATAACCGACTTCGACCGCTTTTTTGACGGACTCAACCGTTTCATTGCCGTTTTTCACTTTAAATACACCGAAACCCAACTGTGGCATTTTAACTCCATTATGTAAGGTGATCGTTTCCCCAATATTCGAAATCATTCCATCATTCCCCCTTACTTTTATTTACCAATTATACATCCCTCCACCTTCTATTTCTAACCATAAGCATCGGCATTTATAAAGTCCCTTGAGCGCGAAAACAACACTTAAATACCATTTATATGTATTAAAGGATGCATTTTTACCTTTTAATCATTCATTAAGTTAAATATTTTGTAAAAAAATGACGAAACATCTATCCTAATAGGTATGTAATTCGTTACAATAGTATAGTTCGACTTTAAACCATGTAAAAAAGAAGGTGCCATCTTTTAAGAATAATCAAAACTAAAACTCCCATGCTATATATTGAGGAGTGGCAAGCTGTCCTGTGCCCATTCATCGGCCATAATCTATATACACTTTACATACTTGAAATCAAGGGAGTCCTCCATGTATGAATAGCATTCTCATCTTAACCGTGCTAATTATTATTTTTGCTTTGGTCTTTGACTTTATCAATGGTTTCCATGATACGGCTAACGCCATCGCTACAGCCGTATCAACCAAGGCACTTAAACCACGTCATGCAATCATCATGGCTGCGGTCATGAATTTATTGGGAGCACTGACCTTTACCGGTGTAGCGCATACCATTACAAAGGATATCGTCGATCCTTTCACATTGAATAATGGTTCTTATGTTATCCTTGCTGCACTAATTTCGGCAATAATATGGAATTTAATCACTTGGTATTTTGGCATTCCAAGCAGTTCCTCCCATGCGATCATTGGTTCAATAGCTGGAGCGGCCATCGTGGCCAGTGGATTCGATGCTATTAAATGGCATGGATTCACTAAAATTGTACAAGCATTGATCCTATCTCCCATCCTTGCCTTTACGCTTGGATTCATTGTTTACAGTATCTTCAAGGTAGTATTCAAAAATAATAATTTAGGAAAAACCAATACACGATTCAGGAGAATACAAATTGTCACGGCGGCTCTCCAGTCTTATACACATGGGACGAATGATGCTCAAAAATCCATGGGTATCATCACGATGGCTTTGATCGCTAACGGATATGCCTCTACCTCTGAAGTTCCTTTCTGGGTACAATTATCTTGCGCAATAGCCATGGCGCTTGGTACATCGATCGGAGGTTGGAAGATCATCAAAACCGTTGGCGGTAAAATCATGAAAATCCGCCCGGTTAATGGTGTGGCTGCCGATATGACTGGAGCAGCGATCATTTTCGGTGCAACCTTCCTGCATATGCCGGTCAGCACGACACATGTCATTTCTTCTTCCATACTTGGGGTCGGTTCTGCACATCGCATCAAAGGGGTAAAATGGGGAACCGCAAAAAACATGTTGGTCACTTGGTTCATTACATTGCCAATTTCTGCTTCCTTAGCTGGAGTCATTTACTATTTGATTGCTTTATTTTTATAGAACCTTTTGCCTTTCCATATCGGAAAGGCTTTTTTTTTACAAATACCCCCTTATAAATGCAGGTTTTTCCCTTTTTTTAATTTTCCTTGTTTTTTTATGTAAAGTTTTATTAAGATTTTGTAAATTTTCGTCGAAAAACCTTCCCGGATCCTACATGAATTCGTTACAATCAATTTGTTAATACTAAGCGTACGACTAAAGTGCGTAAATTTGCATGACTAATTGGGAGGCTTTAACATGGCTTTTAAATCAAAAAAAGACAAATTCGCTGTAATGCTTTTTAACATCGCTCAAAACCTTAAAGAAGGTGCTGACTATTTCGCGGATTATAAACTCAAAAATATCTCCGATCTAAAAGTATTTTCAGATACGATGAAAGACTATGAGCATAAAGGCGATTCAATGGTTCATAATGTGATCAAAGAGCTGAACAATGCTTTCATCACTCCTATCGAACGGGAGGATATCCTTGAATTAACCATGAGAATGGATGATGTCATAGACGGTTTGGAACACTGTGCGGCATTATTCGAAATGTACTCAATTGTAAATGCAGATGAGTATATGCTTAAGTTTGTGGATGCAATCAAACAGTGTACTTATGAGATTGAAAATGCTGTCGATACACTATCCACTAAAAAATTGCCATTGATACGTGAACATGCAATCAAAATTAAAGATCTTGAATCCGTTTGTGACGGAATCCAACGTCAATCAATCAAAAACTTGTTTACAGTTGAAAAAGATCCAATCAGGATCATTCAATATAAAGAAATTTACGAAAGCCTTGAAGAGATTGCCGATCACTGTCAAGCGGTGGCCAATACACTTGAAACAATCATAATGAAAAACGCCTAAGGAGTACCCCAATAAATGGATACTTTATTAATTATAACAATATTAATCGTTTTCTTTGCTTTAGCATTTGACTTCATTAATGGTTTTCATGATACAGCCAATGCAATAGCGACTGCCGTTTCAACAAAGGCCTTGAAGCCGAGGCATGCCATCATCATGGCAGCCGTCATGAATTTCGTCGGTGCCATGACATTTACTGGAGTGGCGAAGACCATAACGAAGGATATCGTGGATCCGTTCACGCTTCCGAATGGTTCATATGTAATTATGGCTGCTCTGCTTGCCGCTATCATATGGAACCTTCTAACCTGGTATTACGGAATACCAAGCAGTTCCTCCCATGCATTGATCGGTTCGATTGCTGGTGCAGCCATTGCTGCAGCGGGATTCGCTGGAATTAAATGGGAAGGTTTCATGAAAATTCTTCAAGCTTTGATCTTCTCCCCGTTAATTGCTTTTGTAATCGGGTTTATCGTATACAGCATCTTTAAAGTTGTCTTTAAAAACAATAACCTGACAAAAACAAACCAAAAATTCCGGACTATACAGATTGCTACTGCAGCACTTCAATCGTATACCCACGGAACGAACGACGCACAAAAAGCGATGGGTATCATCACGATGGCCCTTATTGCAAATGGTTATGCATCAAGTACCGATATCGCCTTATGGGTTCAGTTCTCCTGTGCTCTCGCAATGGGACTTGGAACTTCCGTCGGCGGATGGAAAATCATTAAAACCGTTGGCGGCAAAATCATGAAAATCCGCCCGGTCAATGGTGTTGCAGCCGATTTAACCGGAGCCTTTATCATTTTCGGTGCGACTGTAATACACATGCCAGTCAGTACAACCCATGTTATATCGTCTTCAATCCTTGGTGTTGGGTCTGCGCATCGTGTCAAGGGCGTAAAATGGGGAACGGCAAAAAGAATGATCATCACTTGGTTCATTACCATTCCCATCTCGGCAACATTAGCTGGTTTGCTTTATCTTTTAATTAACTTCTTATTCTAAAATAAAATCCCTTCCGGTTTCCATCGGTAGGGATTTTCTGTTTTACAAGGATTTATCTATGCTTATCAATAGGAAATCGTTTAAAATTCAAGGAGAAGGAATTTTTTTTAGCGAGGGGCAAAATAAAAATGAAGGAATTCGAAAAAAATAGAGATATTTTTAAAGACCTTTATGGAGATATGATGGAGTTTGCCGATAGAATCAGTTCTGTTTTAGGTTGCCCCATTACAATCGAGGACGGTAACCACCGCTTACTTGCCTATAGCACTCACGATGATACGACGGATCAGGCCCGTATCATGACCATAATCGGAAGACGTGTCCCTGAAAAGGTCATCAACAGTTTATGGAAAGATGGCTTCATCCCTGCGTTATTGAAGGAAGATGCCCCCATTAAAATCGGGGCCATCAATGATGTCGGTCTTGGTAACAGGGTTGCGGTTTCCATCCGGAAAAATAATGAAGTACTTGGATTCATTTGGGCCTTGGAAGTAAATGAACCTTTCACCGAAGAAGATATGAAATTTCTGCAATTCGCTGCCAAGGAGGCAAAGAACCAGTTACAGCAATTGCAATTGAAAAAGAAAAGGAAAGAAGCAGGTCATCAAGAGTTTCTATGGCGCATGTTGACCGGGCACTACCAAGAAGAATCGGAAATAATTGAAAATTACAAGAAATTCTCAATCCATGTTCCAGTGGTTTTTTCCATATTGGTATTCGAATTTCCTAAAGAGATCAATCGCGAAGTGGAGCGCTACATTTCATATATGTTAACGACCACTCAAAAGATAAACAGTTCCTTATTTGCCATTGACCATAACAAGCTCATTCTTTTCGCGGGAGCCAACCAGGAAAACAGCCCTTCTTTCACTTCATCGATTTATGAGTTCATCCCTTTTTTCATTCTGGAGATGAAACGGCGTTTCGGTGTTGAGCATATCCTTGGAACGGCTGGCAATATGTATAAAAACTTAATGGATGTTAAATCAAGTTACGAAGAAGCTCTATACACCCTAAAAATGAAGAATATATTCCCTGATGACATGGCACTCATTTTACATTATGAAGAACTTGGCATGTTTCAAATGATTGAATCACTCGCAAGCAACAAACAGCGTCGTGTTCATCCTTCCATCCTTAAACTTAAAGCATACGATATGAAAAACCAGACGGAATTGCTGCAAACACTCACCGTCTATCTAGAGAAAGACTGCAACCCAAATGAAGCTTCAAAAAATCTTCATATTCATGTAAATACATTGAATTACCGATTAAAAAGAATCTCTGAAGTGGGAAATATTCGATTAAAAGATCCAATTCAAAAAATGTCCCTCTTTCTTAACATTAAACTTAATCAATATGATGAATTTTCCAAAAAAAATTAATGATATATTCCCAGATATGGAATACTAAAAGAAGTGTGGAAAGGTTGATCATATGAAATTAGAAACAAAAGAAGAACTTGAAAAAGAATTAACAATCATTGAAAAATGGGAGAAAGATCAGAAAGGACTATGGTTTTGGGAACGGATTGGGCGCATCCCCTTCAAGCTATTGGATAAGTTGACACCAGATTTCATTCAAAAAAAATTGGGTGTCATGCTTGATGAAATCGGCAGCTACATTCAGAATGGCGGAAAATATTTAACGAAAGAAGCCCATATACTTAGTCAGCTGCAAGCCAAGGTTCCCGAGTTGAATATTAATGACCTGGAAGATGTTTCAAGCATCCCCCTCCATATCATGGATAGCGTGAGTCAGGATATTAAAACTTCAGGCAGCAAATTGGCAACGGTTCAAGGTGCCACTACCGGGATTGGCGGAATCTTCACCTTGGCCATCGATATCCCACTTCTTCTCGGGATGTCCATCAAAACCCTTCAGGATATCGCCATCACATATGGCTTCAATCCTAGAGACCGCCAAGAACGTATTTTCATCGTCAAATGTCTGCAATTTACAACATCGGATGTTGTCGGCAAAAAGGCTCTATTAAATGAATTGTCGAAAATGAACCAGACGGATTCCCAATCAAAAAGGGAAATAGCATCCGAACTCCAGGGATGGCGAGAAGTCGTTTATACATACCGCGATCAGTTTGGCTGGAAAAAGCTTTTGCAAATGGTTCCTGTTGCCGGAATAATATTTGGCGCCATTACAAATCGTTCGATGATTGCCGATATCGCCGATACGGGAATCATGCTTTACAAGAAAAGAAGGATTTTAGAGCGCATTCAAGAACCTATTGCAAAGAATTGATTTCAGCTTTACAAAGGTCTTGATCCTCGCAAGTCCATGGTTTTTGAAACTGCGTTTGTGGAATTCCACAAATACACCTTTTTCATTTTTCTGATTTCCACATACTAACTGTTTCTTTTTCCAACTATACTTGTGATACAAATAGTAAAACATATTATTGGAGGGATTAAGATGAGAATAGGAATTCCAAAAGAGATTAAAAACAATGAAAATCGTGTAGCTATCACTCCAGCTGGGGTCGTGGCATTAGTCAATGCAGGACATGAAGTATTAATCGAAATGAACGCAGGTCTAGGAAGCAGTTTCACAAATGAAGCATATCAAGAAGCTGGTGCTGTTATAGTCGAGGACGCTGCTAGCGTTTGGGCAAGTACAGAAATGATCATGAAAGTAAAAGAACCTATCTCATCTGAATATAAATATTTCAGAAAAGATTTAATCCTTTTCACATATTTACATCTTGCGGCAGAACCGGCACTAGCTCAGGCACTAAAAGAAAGCGGTGTCTTGGCCATTGCTTATGAAACGGTTGCAGTAAACCGCACACTTCCATTATTGACACCAATGAGTGAAGTTGCAGGCCGCATGGCTGCACAAATCGGTGCTCAGTTCCTTGAAAAAAATAACGGCGGTAAAGGAATACTCTTAAGCGGAGTTCCTGGAGTTAAACGCGGTAAAGTCGCTGTAATCGGCGGAGGAATGGTTGGAACGAATGCTGCTAAAATCGCTATTGGTTTAGGCGCAGATGTTACCATTCTTGACTTAAGCCCTGACCGCCTTCGTCAGCTTGATGATATTTTCGGAAATGAACTGACTACACTCATCTCCAACCCTTATAATATTGCAGAAGCAGTCAAAGATGCCGATTTAGTAATCGGTGCCGTATTGATTCCAGGTGCTAAAGCTCCTAAGCTCGTTACTGAAGAAATGGTTAAAACGATGTCTCCAGGTTCAGTCATTGTCGATGTTGCAATCGACCAAGGCGGTATCTTTGAAACTGTCGACCACATAACAACACATGATAACCCTACTTATGTTAAACATGGAGTAGTTCATTATGCAGTGGCGAATATGCCAGGGGCAGTGCCTCAAACTTCTACAGTAGCTTTAACTAACGTAACAGTACCATTTGCACTTCAAATTGCAAATAAAGGTGCCATCAAAGCGATCCTTGAAAATGATGCTCTTGCAAAAGGCGTCAATGTGGCCAACGGTGAAATCACGTTCGAAGCAGTTGCCACAGACCTTGGCTACAATTACGTAAGTGTTGAAAACGCCTTAAACCCGAATAACATTAACGCTTAATATTAATAAGACTCCAGAATCTTGTCTGGAGTCTTATTTTTTTTGGTCGAGGGCCTCGATGAAGCTGAGCTTCTTCGTATGATATCTGGATCAGGCCGGGATATTCCGCACAAGGGTCGAATTATCCTCATATGGGTTGGATTATCTGCTCGGACGGGCGATTTTTCCGGAGATATAAGATATGCCACTTCTTGATCAAGTCTGCCCTTTTCCCGGTTGATGTCCTTACTAATCATACAAAATAGAATATTCCTCTTAATCTATGAAAATCTTTCCAGGATTCATTATTCCTTTCGGATCCAAAGCCTGTTTGATCGTTTTCATCACTTCATAAGCAGCTCCATGCTCCCTTCGCTGATACTTCGATTTTCCAAGTCCTACCCCATGTTCACCCGTACATGTACCGCCTTTTGTTAATGCATATTCGACGATTTCTTCATTTAACCTCTTCGCTTCTTTAACTTCTTCAGGATTTTTCAAATCAATCATGAACAATACGTGATAATTCCCGTCACCTACATGTCCTACAATCGCCCCCTCCACTTTGGATTGTTCGACTTTCTTCCTTGTATCCAGTATGGCATTCGATAATTCATGTAGTGGCACACTTACGTCGGTCACCATCAGCTTTTTTCCGGGTGAACTATGAATGAAAGCGTACGCGAGATTATGGCGCGCTTCCCATAAGGCGTTCCGTGCTTTTGAATCGGTTTCAAACTGGATATCTCCACAGCCAAAATCACTTACGATTTCCTTGGCAAATTTGACGTCCTGTTCCAGTCCGGCAAAATTCCCATGAAACTCGAGGAATAGAGTTGGTTGGACATCATAGGATTTATCCATGAATTGATTAACTTTTTTTATGGACTCGGCATCCACCAATTCAATTCGTGCAATCGGGATTCCAGCAAGCATGATCCCATTAACCGCAGATACTGCCTGTTCGACGGTTGGAAATGAGGCTCTTCCGGCCATTGTGACTTCAGGGATGCCATATACCTTCAATGTCAGTTCAGTAAATACACCCAGCGTACCTTCAGAGCCGACAAATAAGCCATTCAAATGAATGCCTGAAGATGATTTTGTCGCTAAGCTTCCGGAATGAATCACTTCACCGTTTGCTAAAACCACCTCCAAATCCCTGACTTGATCGCGCATTATCCCATATTTGACCGAGGTCGTCCCACTTGCATTCGTAGCTGCCATCCCACCCAATGTAGCATMGGCGCCAGGATCGACGGAAAAGAACAAACCGTATTTTTTTAATTCTTTATTAAGTTGCGTCCTTGTCACACCCGGTTGGACCTTAACAAGGAAATCATTTTCCCTGATTTCCAATATTTGATTCATCAAGGACAAATCCAGGGAAATACCCCCTTTGACTGGAACGACATGTCCCTCCAAACTTGATCCTAACCCAAAAGGAATGACTGGTATTTCACGCTCATTCGCATAACACATGACTGCGCTTACTTCTGCAGTATCCCTTGGATATATGACCATATCCGGTAAATGTGGGCTGTGATATGATTCATCATGGCTGTGCTGTTCCAATAAAGTTTCATTCACCGTTACTTGTTCTTCCGAAAGTATCTTCCTTAATTCTTCTATATAACCTTTCATTATTACAGCCTCCTCTTTTCCCCGAACATTCTGAAAATGGTTCGCGAATGAGATTGCCCGCTAATAGGCAATCCATCTTTCTTCATTTACTGAAACCTTTCGTTTTATCCGTGCAGGCCTTCATTGCTTGCAGAATGCTGGATCTTAGCTGATTCTCTTCTAAAGCCGCTACCGCAGAAATCGTTGATCCGCCCGGCGTGCAGACATCATCCTTTAAAGCAGCAGGATGTCTTTCCGTTTCCAGTACCATTTTAGCAGCTCCCATTACAGCTTGTGCTGCCATTCGGTATGCTTGTTTTCGTGGAATGCCATCACGGACCCCTCCATCAGCCAGCGCCTCGATGAACATATAAACATAAGCAGGCGACGAACCGCTGATGGCCGGAACTGCGTTCATCAAATCTTCATGCAGGATTTCCGTTTTACCGAAACTATTCAGCAGTGCAGTCACATCCTCTATATCATCATCGGTAATTTCATCATTGATGCACATGGCAGTCATGCCTTCACCGACAAGCGAAGGAGTGTTTGGCATCGTCCGGACTACCTTCACTCTTTTTTCGAAGCTGTTCTCAACTAGAGATACAGTGATTCCTGCTGCCATAGTAATGATAACGGTGTCTTCTTTAACATGATTCTTCACTTCTTCAAGTACTTGCTTATGCATGGCAGGTTGGATCCCCAGAAAGAGAAAATCGGCAAAACCGGCAACCTCTTTATTATCCAAAGTACCTCTAACGTTATATTTCGTGGTGATTTTAGTTTTGGTCTCCGCACTCGAAGTACTGACCATTATTCCTTCAGGTGAAATGACCTCTGCATGCAGCATGCCCTCAAGCATTGCCTCACCCATTTTGCCGCATCCAATAAACCCGATTTTTTTATTCATATCTTACACTTCCAATCATAAGTTCATCTATGTTCCCACTTTATTATATCGGATATGATAAATGGAAACACGTTGGAGATATTAAACAGGAAGGATTTGGTGGTTTCTGGTCGAATTACTTAAAGTGATATGGATGAATTTGTATATTCACCTTTACCCACTATAGTCAAGTAATTGAATTCTTTTGCAAAAAAAAAATGTTGACTAATTGGTCATAAGAGATTTATAATTTTGACCTATTAGTCACAAACGAATAAGAAATACAGTTATAGAAATGGAGAAATGCTATGCAAATGGAAAAAAAAGCGGTCAATACCAAGCTTGTCTTAACAGGATTGATCATAGGAATGTTTTTCAGTTCATTGGAACAGACGATCGTCGGTACGGCAATGCCGACAATTATCGGGGAATTGAATGGATTCACCATCTTTGCATGGGTAACGACTGCCTATTTAATAGCCTCAACGACTGTTGTACCCATTGTTGGAAAGCTATCTGATTTATATGGCAGGCGTTCCCTTTATCTGCTTGGCACAATCATATTTACGATCGGTTCGTTTTTATGTGCCACAGCCACTTCGATGGAGCAATTGATCATCTACAGAGGTCTGCAGGGAATCGGCGGCGGAATGATCATGCCTTTGTCCCAAACAATCATCGGCGATATATTCTCTGCGGAACAAAGAGCCAAATGGCAGGGTGTATTCGGAGCCCTTTTTGGATTAAGTTCTGTCATCGGCCCTTTTCTGGGCGGCCTGATCGTTGACCATATCAGCTGGCATTGGATTTTTTTGATCAATGTACCGACAGGCTTACTATCGGCCATTTTGATTTATGTAGGATTGAAACATGAAGCGATAAGGAAAACTGAGAAAGTGAATATCGATTATCTAGGAATCTTCACTTTGATTCCTGGTATTATCCTGTTATTGCTTGGCTTGACCTTCGGTGGTGATAAATTCGAATGGTTATCACTGGAATCTATCTTGATTTTCGGCAGCACCATTGTCTTCATTGTCCTATTCATCATTTTTGAAAGAAGAGCGGTCGAACCGATCCTTGATTTAACCCTTTTTAAAAATAGAGTTTTTTCCACCACGAATATTTTAGGATTCCTGCTTGGCCTTGGCATGTTTGGGGCAATCATGTTCGTCCCGCTGTTCATGCAAGGCGTTTTGGGAGTTTCACCAACAAAAGCGGGATCGACCATGACTCCGATGATGATCGGTATGATTCTTTCCAGCATCATTGGCGGGCGGTTACTTTTGAAATTCCGTTTTCGTACCGTGCTTACCTTTGGAATGGCCTTTGCGACGCTTGGCTTTTTCCTAATGAGTATGATGGACGGCAGTACGACTATATTCACTGCGTACTCATTCATGGCCATCCTTGGGATAGGTATGGGGCTTGTCATGCCGACATTGATGATTGCCGTTCAAAACGAATTTCCAAAATCGCAGCTAGGGTCGGTTACAGCGGCTTCAACCTTCTTCCGCTCAATAGGTGGAACGATGGGCATCACGATTTTGAATGCTGTCATGAATCACAATCTCCAGCAAAATATGGATGATGCGGTCGTAAGTCAAAAAGACCCTATATTGCATGAGGCACTGAAAGCATTAGCCGATAAAACGGATACGTTATTCAACATCATGCTTTATCCCGAAAACCTAAAAATGCCCGCAGAAGTCAGCAATGTCCTTGTTAAAACGATAGAAAATGCTTGGATCGATGCATTCTCCAGTGTTTTCATCACCGGTATCTTTTTCGTTTCCGCAGGGATATTAGTGGCACTTTCCGTGGGTTCGGGCCGAATCAAAAGAGATCAAGAAACGGAAAAAGAATTAGGCTAAAACAGGCTCGGGACCGGCTGATATAATCAGCCGGCCTTTTTCATCCCTTCAATCCTATGTTTCTTTTTCATTGATAAGGGCATTTTACCTATATGAGACTAAATGGGGTGATACTATGGACAAGATAAACGATTCAATTTTGCTTGCTGATTTTTATCAGCAGCCCACGCTTGAACTGGCGAAATCCCTTCTTGGCTGCCTGATCGTAAAAGAAACAGCGGAAGGAACCGCTTCTGGATTCATTGTTGAAACAGAGGCCTACATGGGACCTGGGGACAGGGCAGCACATAGTTTTGGAAATAGACGGACAAAACGGACGGAAGTGATGTTCGGAAATTCCGGTTTGATCTATACATACGTCATGCACACACATACACTGGTCAATGTCGTAAGCGGCGGACCTGAAAATCCGGAAGCCATTTTAATTCGCGCGATTGAACCGTATTCAGGGCTCGAGTTAATGCATGAAAGACGCGGAATTGCCGATATTCGTAAATGGACCGATGGACCAGGGAAGCTAACAAAGGCACTAGGCATCACCATGGATGATTATGGCCGATCTTTTACCGATCCCCCGTTATATCTGGCTGCCGGAAAAAGGCCTGGCCACATATCCAGCGGTCCCCGCGTCGGAATCGACAACTCCGGGGAAGCAAAGGATTACCCTTGGCGTTTCTGGATTACCGACAATCCATTTATATCCCGTAAGAACTTAATTAATAAAAGGGGACCAAAATAGTCTCCATGATGTTATTCCCTCTAAGCGAACATTGTAATTCTGTGTATGTTACACAACTTAGAGGGGATTTTGCTTTGTCGGTAAGCATCCCGAAATCCATATCAAGTATCGTATATGAAAGTATTATGAAAATAGCTAATGACAGCCCTAGCCTCAAAAGGAACAAGACTTTAATTGAAGTTTAATTTCTGCCAAACTTATACATTAGATTATTCAAGTCCCCTCAATATCCCATAAATCAATTTCCATAATTTCCTTACCCATTCATCTTCCAGCCTATTTCCCCAGTAATAATAAATTGACTTCCTTCTATTACGAACCTAATATAGTTAAGTCAGCAATATGGAAGGTGGTTTATGATGAACGTTCAGGCCCTTTTGCAAATGAATACAATTTTTATTAGTATCCTAATTGAATCTCTTCCCTTCATTTTACTGGGAGTCCTTATATCTGGAATCATCCAAATTTTTGTGTCGGAAGAGATGATTGCAAAAATCATTCCGAAAAATCCGATCTTATCTGTTCTATCCGCAATAGGTGCAGGAGTCTTTTTTCTTGCCTGCGAGTGCGGGATCGTCCCGATCACCCGCCGTTTGATCGCTAAAGGGGTTCCTCTTTCAGCGGCCATTGCCTTTATGCTATCTGCACCCATTCTCAATCCGATCGTCCTGTTTTCCACCTATATAGCGTTTGGCAATAGCTGGAGCATGGTTTTCTATCGTGGCGGAATTGCATTCGCGGTCGTCCTGATCATTGCATTCATCCTGTCTTTTCAATTTAAGACAAATCAGCTTAAACAGGAACATATCGAACATATACAAATACATCACCATAAACTTACATTTAAAGACAAAATAACGGGGATGTTCAAACATTCGATTGAAGAGTTCTTTTCTGTTGGAAAATACTTAATCATTGGTGCATTGCTGGCGGCTGCCATTCAAACCTTTTTGAAAACATCCCTATTGCTTGAAATCGGTCAAGGTAAACTATCAGGGAATGCAGTCATGATGGCTTTATCCTATGTCATGTCCTTGTGTTCCCAAGCGGACGCCTTTGTTGCAAGTTCTTTTAGAAGTACCTTCTCTCCCTCTTCACTAGTTGCTTTTCTTGTATTTGGGGCCATGTTTGATATTAAAAATACGATCATGCTTTTAGGTACCTTCAAAACAAAATTCGTTTTATGTTTGATGGCCTATATATTTATTTCCGTCTTAGGCCTAACTTTATTGTTTATTTCTTAAAGAGGGTGTTTTATATGGGAAGATTATTCATATTACTTGGACTTACTTTTTTATTCATGCATTTACACGCCTCAGGGAATATATCGAAATACATTAATATGGAATATTCATATGTTTCACAGATTGCTATCTATATACTGGCAATATTCACTTTAATGGGATCTTATTTATATTTTAAGGAAGGTAATCAAGAAGAAGGTGTTGATTGTCAGTGCGGACATGATCACTCCCGGGAAAATAAGAAATGGAAAAGGAACCTTACTTACTTCCTATACTTCATTCCCATTTTAACCGGTCTCTTTTTGCCTGTTGCCACTATGGACTCCAATATTGTAGAAAAAAAAGGTTTTCATTTCCCTGTATATGAAGACTCGGATGAATATAGCCAGCATCAATTCCTGCAGCCGGATACGAGTCTTTATTATGGCAAGGATGACTATTTAACTTTAATGGATAACTCTCTCAAAGGCCTGGTCGATCGTGATAGTCTCCAATTAACAGATGAAAACTATCTAAACGATTTAGAAGCCATCTATTACTCTCCTGGAAAGTTCACTGGCAAACAAATAACGTTAACCGGATTTTCGTACAATTCAGATGAGCTAGCCAAAAACCAGGTATTCCTGTTTCGTTTTGGGGTCATTCATTGTGTCGCTGACTCTGGGGTATTCGGTATGTTAATCGAATTTCCTGAAGGAATGCATCCTAAAAATGATGAGTGGTATTCCGTGACAGGTGAATTGGAATCCATTTATTATCAGCCATTCAAGAAAACCATTCCCCTGCTCAAAGTATCATCACATAGTAAAATCGCTGAACCGGATGATCCCTATGTTTATAGACAATATTAAAAAATGAATCATGGAAAGGTAAGGATATGCCATCCTTACCTTTCTTTTTAATCACCTAAAACCTCCATTTTTATGAAATGCTCTTTTTATCCATTTATGCGAAATTACAGCATGGCCCTCTAACACTCCACCTAAATCCCATAAATGCCCATTCACCTGTAGCAAGATTACCCAAAAATGACGAAAAAGTTGAATTTTATTTATATGGGTCATGTTTTTTATATTCCATACCTTTATAATATAAATGCTAGATATTTTTTTACCACATCAGGAGGAACTTTCCTAAATGAACAATTCTAAAAACTCTTTCATTCTTGCGGGGACCATTATAGGTACCCTAATCGCCGGCACTTCTGCTTATGCTGGTTCTTATCAAGTTAAATCAGGGGACACCCTGGATAAAATCTCTAAAGCCAATAATACAACTGTCCAGCACTTAAAATCTCAAAACCATTTGACTAGTAACCTTATTTTTCCCGGCCAAGTCTTGAAATTTAATACCCTTAACAACCATACAGATAATAGTAAAGATAAAACCGAAAAATATGTGGTTAAACTTGGGGATTCTTTATCTAAAATTGCCAATAAATATAATGTATCCGTTAGTGCCCTGCTTAAGTTAAACCCTAATATTTCTAGTTCGGACCGGATATATATTGGCCAAACCATCCGGGTTTCCGGACAAACGTCCGGATCCAGCCCTTCGGCTAAAAATAGTTCAAATGCTACATATAAAGTCAAATCCGGGGATACCCTGGGCAAAATTGCCAGAGTCAATAATATGACTGTCCAACAATTAAAGTCTATGAATCATTTGACTAGCACTCTCATTTTTCCAGGTCAGGTCTTGAAGGTTAATGCCATTACCAGCAATCCGGATAAAGGTAAAAATACAACAGGCGTTTATGTCGTTAAATTAGGGGATTCCTTATCAACAATCGCTAAAAGATATAACCTTTCCCTTAGTGCCTTACTTAAAATAAACCCTAACATTTCCAATTCAGATCGTATTCGTATCGGCCAAACCATCCGGATTTCAGGGAAGGCCTCGGCATCTGCAATTAATAAACCGTCCAAATCCAACAAGGCAGATCAAGTTTTGGCAGCTGGCGCTAAATACTTGGGAGCCAAGTATGTTTACGGTGCGAGCACTTCACGCACTGATGTATTTGATTGCTCTTCATTCACATTAAGAGCATTCCAAAGTGCAGGTATTTCCTTGCCTCGAAATTCAGTGGCCCAATCACACGTTGGTAAAGCTGTATCCTCAAAGGCCCTGCAAAAAGGGGATTTAGTATTTTTCGATACCAATAATGATGGAGTAATCAATCATGTAGGAATTTATGCCGGTAACGGTCAAATGCTGAATGCTTCGACATCTAAAGGTGTATCA